>JAATGH010000378.1 GCA_015654745.1 Enterobacterales bacterium | reverse complement strand
TCAGCTGGGAGAGCGCTTGCATGGCATGCAAGAGGTCAGCGGTTCGATCCCGCTTAGCTCCACCAAATTAAAAAAAACCGGCTTATGGCCGGTTTTTTGCTTTGTGCGTTTCTTCCCGTAATCTTCCCTTGCATTACCTAACCTTACCCTAGCTTAACTGTCTTGGTTGATATGTCATATAGCCCTGCGATATTCACTGCCGCCATGAAAAAAATGACTTCTCCTCATGACGCGTTATTCAAGACATTTCTCGGTGATATAACCATCGCGCGGGATTTTCTTGAACTTCACATGCCCGCGCATCTGCGCGAGCGTTGTGATTTTAGTACCTTGGCCATGGAGCCCGGTTCGTTTATCGAAGACGATATGCGTCCCTTGAGCACCGATATGCTTTATTCGCTGCAAACCGGCGCGGGGAAAGGGTATATATATTGTGTTATTGAACACCAAAGCCGGCCGGACAAGCGGATGGGATTTCGCTTAATGCGCTATAGCATAGCCGCCATGAACCAGCATTTAAAGCAGGGCGGCAAAACCCTGCCGTTGATTGTGCCGCTGCTGTTTTACCATGGAGAAACCTCTCCTTACCCTTACAGCACCCGCTGGTTGGATTGCTTTGACGATCCCCATCTGGCAGAATTGGTTTATTCTCAGCCATTTCCGCTGGTGGATGTTACCGCTATGCCGGATGAGCATATCCTGACACACCGGCGGGTCGCGGTCCTGGAGCTGGCGCAAAAACATATACGTACCCGTGATATGCTGGAAATCAGCCAGGCTATCGGCAATCTGCTTAATGCATGGCATCTGGAGTTGGACGTTGTGCGAACGCTGTTGCAGTATATTTTCAGCAGGGTAATACTTCGCAACCAAGCCGCTTTTTAGACAATATCGCCGCTCAGGCGACATCTCAAAAGGAGGGGGTCATGACTATTGCCCAAGAATTCCGTAGTGAAGGTATACAGATCGGTCTTTTACAAGGCATGGAGAAAGGTATAGAGAAAGGCCAAAAACTTGCTTCGCTTAACATTGCCCGCCAGTTAATCGCCCAGGGAATTGATCCGGTGATCGTGAAACAGTCCACCGGCTTATCGGAACATGAGATGGAAAGCTTAGCCGAGTTATAATTTGTTTTCTTCAGTTAAATACGCCAGCGATAAAAAAAGGCCGGATTTCTCCGGCCCCACACGGCCAATCGGCCGTCGGTGATAACGTTAGACGAGCCGCGCGGTTATAATACCAGCCCGGCGATGGACGCTGAGAGAATGCTTACCAGCGTCGAGCCGTATACCAGCTTGAGTCCAAAACGTGACACCACATTACCCTGATGTTCATTGAGGCCCTTGATGGCGCCCGCAACGATGCCAATGGACGAGAAGTTGGCAAACGAGACCAGGAACACCGACAGGATGCCGACCGAATGCGTGGACAGCTGGGCGGCGACCTTTTGTAAATCCATCATGGCGACAAACTCATTGGATACCAGCTTGGTTGCCATGATACTGCCGACGCGCAGCGCTTCGTCTCCCTGCACCCCCATTACGCGGGCGAACGGGTAGAAAATATAACCGAGGATGCCCTGGAAGCTGATGCCGAATACCAGGCTGAATAGGGCGTTAACCGCGGCGATAATGGCGATAAAGCCAATCAGCATTGCCGCCACGATGATGGCCACCCTGAAACCGGCCAGTATGTATTCCCCGAGCATTTCAAAGAAACTCTGCCCTTCATGCAGATTGCTCATCTGCAGCTCTTCTTCTTTTTCCACCCGATAGGGGTTGATCAGCGACAGCACAATAAAGGTGCTGAACATATTCAACACCAGCGCGGCGACCACGTAGCGTGGCTCCAGCATGGTCATGTAGGCGCCCACGATGGACATGGACACGGTGGACATGGCCGTTGCCGCCATGGTGTACATCCGGCGTTCGGACATTTTGCCCAAAATATCTTTATAAGCGATAAAGTTTTCCGATTGTCCCAAAATCAACGAACTGACGGCATTGAAGGATTCCAGCTTGCCCATGCCGTTAACTTTAGACAGCAGGGTACCGATGATGCGGATAATAAAAGGCAACACTCGAATATGCTGCAGAATACCGATCAACGCGGAAATAAACACAATTGGGCATAAGACATTCAGGAAAAAGAAGGCTAGGCCCTGTTTATTCATGTTGCCGAAAACGAAGCCGGTACCTTCCGCGGCAAAACCTAATAACTTATCAAACAGCGCTGAGAAACCTTGTACAAATCCCAGGCCAACCTGTGAGTTGAGGAAGAAATAGGCAAGCAGGACTTCGATAACCAACAATTGAGCGATAAAACGCAGCCTGATTTTTTTACGATCGTGGCTAACCAATAACGCCAGGATTGCCACTACGGCAAGTGCTAGGACAAAATGAAAAATCCGGGACATAGATACTCCGATTAGGAGGCAGGCAGTAATTCGCCGCTCATTCTATGTAACGGCAGGACCAAAAACGAGTTATAAGTGGCAAATATATAAAAATCATCTATTAGAATATTAAGATAAAGATTTGTTCACACTTCCATAACTAAAAAATTAAAATAATTAGCAATATATCATAATTTTATGCTATCGTTATCTAGTGACCCATTATCGTTTCTAGCTGATTTATTGTTGATGAAACTGTCATCAGGCTGGGTTTTACCCCCTTTCATGCTCATCACCATCATCTATCGCAGAGATAAGTCGAAACGTCCTAAATGCGCTTGATAATTATTATCGTTTGGATAGGATGAAGCTAAACCGATGCATTACAAGGGTCACATCTATGTGGAATAGCCGAACCGCTGAGGGTGTCAGCAATGCCTCACGCAGGGTGAAGCTTTCGTTGCTTGGCCCGGCATTTATCGCGGCGATAGGCTATATCGATCCGGGTAATTTCGCCACCAATATCCAAGCCGGCGCCAGTTTTGGCTACCGGCTGCTGTGGGTAGTGGTCTGGGCAAATTTTATGGCTATGCTGATCCAGCTGTTGTCGGCGAAGCTTGGTATCGCCACCGGCAAAAACCTGGCTGAGCATATTCGCGATCGTTTTCCCCGTCCCGCCGTCTGGGCCTATTGGATTCAGGCTGAAATCATCGCGATGGCGACCGATCTGGCCGAGTTTGTTGGCGCGGCCATCGGCTTTAAGATGCTGCTGGGTGTGTCGCTGCTGCAAGGCGCGATCATCACCGGTATTGTGACGTTTCTGATCCTTATGCTGCAGCAGCGGGGTCAGAAACCCTTGGAGTGGGTCATTGGCGGACTGCTGTTGTTTGTTGCCGGTGCTTATATTGCCGAACTGTTTTTCTCCCAGCCCAATATGGCTGAATTAGGTAAAGGCATGCTGCTTCCCTCTTTACCCAATGGCGACGCGGTGTTTTTGGCGGCTGGGGTCTTGGGGGCGACAATCATGCCGCACGTGATTTATCTGCATTCATCGCTCACCCAGAATGGGCAGCATGGTAATCGCGTACAACGCTACTCCTCCACCAAGTTGGATGTGGCCATTGCCATGACCATTGCCGGCTTTGTCAATCTGGCCATGATGGCCACCGCGGCCGCGGCCTTTCATTTTAGCGGTCATACGGGGATTGCGGATCTCGACGCCGCCTATCTGACCCTTACGCCGCTGCTAAACCACACTGCGGCCACGGTGTTCGGGCTAAGCCTGGTTGCCGCCGGGCTGTCATCCACCGTGGTTGGTACCATGGCCGGCCAGGTGGTCATGCAAGGTTTCGTGCACTTTCGCATCCCGTTATTGTTGCGCCGCGTCATCACCATGCTGCCGTCATTTGTGGTCATCCTGTTGGGCCTTGACCCTACCCGAATGCTGGTGCTGAGCCAGGTGTTGCTAAGCTTCGGCATCGCGCTGGCGCTGGTGCCGCTACTGACCTTTACCGGCAATCGCGCGCTGATGGGCGATATGGTGAATTCCCCGGTGATTCAGGGGGTGGGTTGGTGCATTGTGGCGGTAGTCATATCGCTTAATGGCTATTTACTCATCGGCAGCGCATCAGCTCTTTAATCATTGCCAATCGACAAAAAAAGAACCCAATGGGTTCTTTTGCGTTTAAACCACCGGGTGCGCTGGTTAACGCGCCCCGGGGATTAAGCCAATATCGACTCGATTTGCGCTAGTTCGTCGGCTGAAAAATCGCGGTTGGCCAACATGCCTACCGCATCATCAATTTGCGCGGTTTTGCTGGCGCCAATCAACACCGACGTTACCCGATCGCCGCGCAGCACCCAGGCCAGGGACATTTGCGACAGCTTTTGCCCCCGGCGCTGGGCCAGTGCGTTCAAGCGGCGGACTTTATCCATTTTCTGCTCGGTAAGCTGCTCCGGCGTCAAAAAGTTTCCCGGCCTGGCCGCCCGTGAATCTTCCGGCACGCCCTGCAAATAACGATCGGTCAGTACTCCGCCGGCCAGCGGTGAAAAGGCAATCGACCCCACCCCGTGCTCTTCCAGCACATCCAACAGTTCCGGTTCGACCCAACGCTCAAACATGGAATATTTAGGTTGGTGAATCAGGCAGGGGGTACCCAGGGCGTTTAATATACCAAACGCTTGCCGGGCCAGCGGTGCCGGATAGTTGGACAAGCCGATATACAATGCCTTGCCCTGACGCACCAGCAAATCCAGCGCGGCCATGGTTTCTTCCAACGGCGTGGCGGGGTCGGGGCGATGATGATAAAAAATATCCACATACTCCAGCCCCATGCGCCGCAGGCTTTGATTTATGCTGGCCACCAGGTATTTTTTGGAGCCCCAGTCGCCATAAGGTCCCGGCCACATGGTATAGCCCGCCTTGGTTGAGACTATCAGCTCATCCCGGTAGGGCAACAAATCCTCGCGCAATAATCGGCCAAAGTTCTCTTCCGCCGATCCGGGCGGCGGTCCGTAATTGTTGGCCAGATCAAAATGGGTAATGCCCAGATCGAAGGCATGGCGCAGCATGGCGCGGCTGTTTTCGAGCAGGGTGGCATCACCAAAGTTATGCCAAAGCCCGAGTGAAACCGCCGGCAGCCTGAGGCCGCCGTTACCACAGCGGCGGTAAATCATATTGTCATAACGTGTAGGACTGGCCAGATAAACCATAGGGTTTCCTTTTATTATATTTACCCGCCATCAACTTACGCTAACTCAGGCGTTGCATTCAACAGCGGATCGGCGATAAATTCAGACAATATGCGCTATCTATGCGAAGCATCGCAAAAGATTCGCCAGCCCGCGGCGCAATTGCCCTTTGGAGAATAAACCATGAAAACGATAGGATTGCTGGGGGGCATGAGCTGGGAGTCCACCTTACCCTATTATCGCTTGATTAACCAAGGCGTCAGCGCCGGTTTAGGGGGACTGCATTCAGCAAAAATCATTTTGTACAGCGTTGATTTTGCGGAAATTGCCAGCTTACAGGCCGAGGGACAATGGCTCCAGGCCGGTGATATCCTGGCGCAAAAGGCGGTAGCGCTGCAGCAGGCCGGCGCCCAAGGCATCGTCCTGTGCACTAATACCATGCACAAAGTGGCCGACATCATCGAGCGGACCTGTCCTTTGCCTTTACTGCATATCGCCGATGCCACCGCGCGGCAAATCAAAGCCCGAGGGTTGCGCAGAATCGGTCTGTTGGGTACCCGGTTTACCATGCAGGAGGACTTCTATCGCCGCCGAATCGAACAGTCATATGATATCGAGGTGATGATTCCGAACCTAGTGGAGATGGATGAAATACATCGCATCATTTTTGAAGAGTTGTGCCTAGGCCAGTTGCACGAAGCCTCCCGCCAGGTTTTCCGCCGTATCATTGCCTCGCTTGAAGCGCGGGGAATTGAAGGATTGATTCTGGGTTGCACCGAAATCAGCCTATTGATCGGCAACGCCGATGCGACGGTGCCGTTGTTTGACACTACGGCGATCCACGCCGCCGCCGCGGTAGATTTTATCCTGAGTTGAATGACATCGCCTGCAAGACGGTCTATCGGCCAGGTGCATGAGTCTGAAAGCGTGCGCTATATATGGCATTGGCCAATATAACTGGTATTATTATAATAATAATAAATGCTTATGCAGACCTTTGGGTTGGTGCCCGACGGTGACCGGCAAAGCGTGTGGAGTCAGAAAATAATGACCAAATATGCCCTGGTGGGTGACGTTGGCGGGACCAATGCCCGGCTGGCGTTATGCGATATGGATAATGGTGGTATTTCCCATATCCATACCTATTCCGGACAAGATTACGACACCCTTGAAGCGGTGATCCGTCATTATTTGACGGCGCAGAAAGTGGAGGCCACCGAGGCCTGTAT
>JAATGH010000238.1 GCA_015654745.1 Enterobacterales bacterium | reverse complement strand
GATTTCCATATCCGTTACAACACCCTCGATTTGTGGGCGCGTTATCAGGACTTCCAGACCCGTCTGCGCGATGCAATCGCTAAACGTCAGGCACTGGATTACATCATGGCCGGTTTCAACGGCGTAAGCCGCGCGGAAACGTCTGACCGCAGCAAGTTCCCGATGTTGCAGGACGTGGCTGTCGGCTGGCTGCAAAAGCTGCGTAACGAAGCCGCCGAGCGCGTGATGGATAAAGTCACCGACGACACCGGCGCGGTGGTTTCCGCCACCGTGCGAATCGGTAAGAACGGTGATTTCGAAAATATCGACGCTGCGGTCATGAACGCCACCGATTTTCTGCTGGATGCGTGGCATTCAGAAGACCCCGGACTGGTAGTGATTTGCGGCCGCAAAATGCTTTCCGATAAGTATTTCCCGCTGATTAACAAGTCGCAGGAAAACAGCGAAAAACTGGCCGGTGACATTATTGTCAGCCAGAAACGCATCGGTAATTTGCCTGCTGTGCGTGTGCCTTACTTCCCGGACAACGCCCTGCTGGTCACCCGTCTGGATAACCTGTCTATCTACATCATGGACAGCTCACACCGTCGCCATATCGAAGAAGTGGCTCGCCGTGACCGCATCGAAAACTACGAGTCCCTGAAAATTGACTTTGTGGTCGAAGATTATGGCTGCGCGGCGATGATTGAAAACATTGAGCTCGGCGATTTTACCCCTGAAAAAACCGAACCGGCTTCATCACCGGCGACCGAAACCCAACCTGAAACCGAGGCATAACCCATGCTGAGTCCCGCACAGCGTCACATGATGCGGGTCTCTGCTGAAAAAGCCTCATCGCAGCGGGTCAGTGATCCGCTGCGTTCGGCACTGCCATACGGTCAGATGCTGATGAAGCTGCGCGGAGACCGCCAGATACTCAAATCCATTTATTCCGTTGAAGACAAAGCCCGACGCAAGCGCGACATGTTGCCAGCCTATGCGCCGTGGATTGCCGGTGTGCTGGCCAGCGATGCCGGAAATCAGGATGACGTCCTGATGACGATGTTGCAGTGGTCACTCGATGCCGGGGACATTCGCGGCACGTTCGACATGGCGCGCTATGCGCTAAAACATGGCCTCAGTGTGCCGAATAACAAGCGCCCGACGCCGTATTTATTTGCCGAAGATGTTGCGCTGGCCGCGATGCGCGCCCGCAGTGCCGGGGAATCCGTCAGCGTTGATGACATGCTGACCGTGATTGATATGACCCTCCCGCACGACATGCCGGATCCTGTACGTGCCAAACTGCACAAAATTACCGGTCTGGTACTGCGTGACAACGGACAGTCCGAACAGGCGCTTACTCAGCTAAAGCGCGCGATGCAGCTTGATAACGTCGCCGGTGTGAAAAAAGACATAGAGCAACTGGAGAGGGCGCTGCGGTCAGTGGCGGTGACTGCGAAGCATGACACCGCCCAGCGCAAAACTAACCCTAAAGCCGCCCCTGCTAAGCGTGGTCGCCCGCGTAAGGCAAAGCCCGCCAGTTGTTAACAGAAAGCGCCCCGCGCCGGACGGCACGCAGGCCGATGCAGGTTTTACCTAGTCTGACGCCTGCGTCCACCGTCCACCTATTTGAGGTTTGAACATGGATATTGTCATGACCGCAGCAGCGGCGAGCTCCACCGTAGTGATCCCCCCTGAGCAGGTGGTCATTCCCGTTATCACCAATACGTTCTTTTTCCCGGACGTTGACCCAAAACTGGTGAGCGAACGTATCCGCCTTGGTCACGTCGTGACGGATGAAAGACTGCGCGCCGCGATTAAGTCCGCAATGGCTGAGGTCAACGCCGAGCTTTATCTTTTCCGGGAGACGCAGATCGAGGCGGGATTTAAAACGCTGGCGGATGTGCCTGCTGAAGCGCTCGACGGGGAAAGCGTGAAGTGTTTCCACTACCTAAGCGCGGTCTGTGCGATGACCACCGCCGTGATTTATGAGCGTTACCGCAGCTATGACGCCAGCGCGAAGGGTGACAAAAAGGCCGATGCGCTGGAGGTGTCGGTGGATGACCAGTGGCGTGACATGCGCTGGCATTTATCCCGGTTACAGGGGCAGGCGCGCGGCATGGTGAGCCAGCTCTGATGAAAGTTATCGCACAGCAGGGCGACACGCTCGACGCTCTGTGTTTTCGCTACTACGGGCGAACTGCGGGCGTCGTTGAGACGGTACTTACCGCGAATCCCGGTCTGGCTGAATTAGGCGAAGTCCTGCCGCACGGCACCACTGTGATTTTGCCAGACGTTGACACCGCCCCCACTTCTGAAACCGTCCAGCTATGGGACTGACGATGGAAAAAATATCTTCAATGTTTGCCTATGGGCTCGCGGCATTGCTGGCTTTTATCGGCGCGCTGACGCCGCAGGATTTTGCCTTTCTGGTGGGGGCTGCGGTGGCCGTGGGTACGTTTTTCGTTAACTGGTACTACCGGCGCAAAAGCTACAAATTGCTGGAGCGTAACGGCCTGAGTCAGAGGGTTTTCGATGAGCTCAATCGTTAAACGTTGCAGTGTGGCCATCGTGCTGGCACTGGCCGCGCTGATGCCTGATTACCGGTTTGTCAAAACCTCCGCTGAGGGTCTGGCCATTATTGCCAACCTCGAAGGATGTCGCCTGAATCCGTACCAGTGCAGCGCCGGAGTCTGGACATCTGGCATTGGCCACACTGCGGGGGTGAAGCCCGCGCAGAACATTACGGAGCAGGACGCCGCCCGTAATCTGATTGCTGACATCATCATGACGGAGCGCGCCGTGGATAAATGTATGTCGGTGACCATGCCGCAGCCGGTGTATGACGCCGTGATCAGTCTGGCGTTTAACATCGGCACGGGGGCAGCGTGTAATTCCACGCTGGCCAATTTCATCAGGCACGGTGAATGGTCACAAGCCTGCCAGCAGCTTCCCCGCTGGGTGTACGTCAATGGCGTGTGGAATAAGGGACTCAACAACCGCCGGGCGGTTGAGCTGAAACACTGCATGAAGGGGGTGCCATGAAATACATCATCACGGTGTTAGTGCTGACCCTCGCGGGTGCGCTCTTAGCGTGGCGGGGAGCAAATCAGAAAGTGGCAGCGGCCAATCAGCACGTTCAGCAATTAAAAACGACATTGGAAGCCAACGCGCTGGTTATCAGTGAACTGAAAGCCAGCGGTCAGCGTAATGAGCGCGCGCTGCTTGTGCTCCGTCATCAGGTTAATGCGGCGGGTTCGCTGGCCGCGCGTCGGAATCAGACGATCACGAGGTTACTCAATGAAAATGAAGCACTGCGCGGCTGGTTTCAGTCTCCTTTGCCTGATGACATTATCCGGCTGCACACCCGCCCCGCGTTCGACAAACCCGGCGATTATTTACGTTGGCTGTCCGAAAGTCAGCAGTTGTCCGATACCGGAAAGCAACCCGAAAACCAACGGTGATTTAAGCGAAGACAATCGCCAACTGGAAAGCGCGCTGGTGAACTGTGCGCTGCAAGTCGAGACCGTTAAACAGTGTCAGGAGTCCCACGATGTTGAAGCCCGCCAGTCTGAAAAACGCGATCTTTAAGTCTGTTCCGTTGCTGCGCCATAACCCGGACATGCTGCACATGTTTGTTGATGGCGGCACGATTAATGCCACGCTGGCCACGTCGTTATCTTTTGAGAATCGCTACACGCTGGATATTGTCGTCACGGATTACACCGGGGATTTAAACCTGCTGATTGTGCCGGTTAACGTTTGGCTACGTGAGCATCAGCCGGACATCATGACCACAGATGAAGGGAAAAAACGCGGCTTCACTTACGTAGCGGATATTAATAACGACGACAGCAAAGACGTGCGTATGAGTCTGCAACTGACCGAGCGCACCATCGTCAAAGAAGCTGACCGCAGGCTCACTGTTACGCCACTGGATGAGCCGCCATTGCCGGTGCCGGTACACCGACCAATCGAGCTGTATGTGCATGGAGAGCTTGTGAGTAAATGGGATGAATGAGCTCAAGCCCTTTGACGATAAGCTCGCCGGATTGCTGGCCAGCCTGTCCCCCGCAGGCCGTCGCAAGATGGCCGCTGAAATAGCTAAAAAGCTGCGAGCCAGCCAGCAGCAGCGCATCAAGCAACAAAAGGCACCGGACGGTACGCCGTATGCAGCCCGTAAGCGTCAGCCTGTCAGGGGCAAAAAGGGCAGGGTAAAGCGTGAGATGTTTGCCAAGTTGCGCACGGCGCGATACCTAAAAGCGAATGGCTCACCCGATGCGGCAGTGGTTGAGTTTGTTGGGAGGGTGCAGCGGATTGCGCGAGTTCATCAGGAGGGGCTAAAAGACAAACCCAACCGCTACAGCCAGCCGGTGCAGTATGACATCCGTCCTCTACTGGGATTTAATGCTGCTGACCGACAGATTTTTGAAGATGTGCTCCTTCGACATTACGTTGATGAGATGAAGTAAATGCTAACTTTTAACATTGTTACTTTTTAATCACGCTCTGTAGCGATATATTAAGATAAAATAATATTGCGGATTTAAGAGGGAGTTATGGAGTTATTCAAGTATTTGGTAGATCATGTAGAATCATTGACAAAGATCACATCGTTTATTGCTGTTGTGTCTATGACTTTTGCCGCGGCAATGAAAAAGTTTTATTTCAGCTACAAGTTTAGAGAGCCTAAGAAAGTCGTAAAGCAAATAATGTATCTAAATAAATATAGTGAGTACATGAGTGAGAGTGATAAAGCCTACACTCGATATCGTATTAATGATGAGATAATGAGAGATATAACTAAAATCCCATCAATTAATAACAGGAAGGAGCTTGTTTATATTTTTAATAATCTTGAAAAGAAGCAGTATATAAAAGATATTTGCAATCTACAAAATGATATGGAAAGGGTTGATGGTCGATTTTTTATTAAAGCAAGTCGTTTTGGTTTTTTATTTATGTTTAACAGATTTATGTCTATTATCTTAGGCGCTGTTTTTTTTATGTGCATTGCTTTGGGTCTCATTTCTGTCTATGAAGGGAAGAGTGTTATAGTAATGCTCACGTTTCTTATGATTTCTGTGGTCTACGAGTTCCTTGGGTTATATTTTTTAAGCCTTTCTCCAACCAAAAATACCATCGATAAAATTAATTTAGAATTGGCGAAAATTAAAGTTCCAGAATAAATATCTTTGCAGCATCCATGAGTAGCTAAGATTTAATTGATAATGTGTTAAATGCCAGTACGCAATAGACGACCCCCGTTGTTGTATCACCGATAGTCCTACGCCCGCATGTTGTCGCCGGATCTCTCCGGCGGCATCCTTTCCATTATGAATACACACGAAACGCTTTCCGAACTTGCCCGCGCGATGCGCGACATTATCCGTATTGGCGTGGTTGCAGAAGTTGATACCGAACTGGCTCTTTGCCGCGTCCAGACGGGCGGAATCCTGACTGATTGGCTGCACTGGCTGACGCCCCGCGCCGGTAGTTCGCGCACGTGGTGGGCTCCTTCCGTCGGTGAGCAGGTTCTGCTTTTATCACTGGGTGGTGAGCTCGATACCGGGTTTGTTTTGCCGGGGGTTTACAGCGATGACTTTCCCGCACCGTCCGTCTCCGCAGAGGCGTATCACGTCAGCTTTTCTGACGGCGCTCAATTTCAATATGAACCGGCCAGCGGTGCGCTGACTGTGAAGAATATTCAGACCGCAGAAATCACCGCCTCAAAATCTATTCAAGCTACCGCCCCTAATGTGACGGTAACGGCCAGCGGAAAAATTACGCTCGATACGCCCGAGGTGGTGTGTACCAACAAACTAACTACCGGCTCATTAGAGGTGAAACAAGGCGGTGCGATGAAAGGCAATATTGCACACAGCGGCGGCGCGTTTACCTCCAACGGTGTGCAGGTAGATACCCATACACACGGCGGCGTTCAGACCGGTGGCGGAAATACCGGTAAACCGAATTGATAGGTGAGGTTTTGATAATGAGTAATGCGAGGTATATCGGCATGTCCCGCAATACCGGGCGCGCTGTTGAAGACATAGCGCATATCAACCAGTCGGTCAGCGACATCTTGCGAACACCTGTAGGTTCTCGGGTCATGCGCCGAAATTATGGCTCGTTGCTTTCCGAACTGACTGACCAGCCACAGAACACGGCGTTACGTCTGCAAATTATGGCAGCGTGTTATTCGGCGATCCTCCGCTGGGAGCCTCGCGTCAGCCTGACGGGCATCACTTTTGAAACCACTTATACCGGGGAAATGGTGGTCAATATTACTGGCAACCGTAATGATTCCCCCGGCGGTTTCTCTTCTTCCATCCCACTGAGTTAAAGCTATGGCCACGATTGATTTAAGCCTGCTCCCCGCGCCGGATGTGGTCGAAGAGCTGGACTATGAAACCCTGCTAGAAGAGCGTAAAGCCACGTTGCTTTCGCTGTATGACGAGAGCGAACGTGAGGCCGTCGCCCGCACCTTAGCGCTGGAATCTGAGCCTATCGTCAAGTTGTTGCAGGAGAACGCTTACCGTGAGGTGATTTTGCGTCAGCGTGTCAACGAGGCGGCGCGCGCCAATATGCTGGCCTACGCCACCGGCGCTGACCTTGACCAGCTCGGCGCAAACTATAACGTTGCGCGGCTGGTTATCACTGAGGCCGATGATACGGAGCTCCCGCTGGTTGCCGAGGTGCTGGAAAGCGACAGTGATTTCCGTGTGCGTATTCAGCAGGCTTTTGAGGGGCTGAGCGTGGCCGGGTCAACGGGCGCTTATCAGTTTCATGGTCGCAGTGCCGATGGTCGCGTGGCGGATGTGTCAGTGATTAGCCCGGAACCGGCCAGTGTGACGATTTCTGTGCTCTCACGAGAGGGTGACGGTACGGCCAGCGCAGAGCTTATCGCGATTGTGAACAAAGCGCTTAACGCCGAAGACGTGCGCCCGGTGGCTGACCGCGTGACCGTGCAGTCAGCGAAGATTATCCCTTACCAGATCAGCGCCAAGCTCTATGTTTATCCGGGGCCGGAATTAGAGCCCGTCAGGCTGGCCGCAGTGGATAAGCTCAATGCTTACACGCTGGCACAGCACCGGTTGGGGCGTGATATTCGTCTTTCGGCTATCTATGCCGCGCTACATGTTGAGGGCGTTCAGCGTGTTGAGCTCGCGCAGCCGCTGGCCGATATCGTGCTGGATGACACGCAGGCTTCATATTGCACTGAGTCCTCAATCACTATCGGAGGCACCGATGAGTAATGCACGACTCTTACCCGTCGGGTCATCGCCACTGGAGGTCGCCGCCGCTGCGGCTTGCGCAGAGCTGACCGCCGTCCCCGTCCCACTGCGCGACTTATGGAACCCGCAAACCTGCCCGGCGAAATTCCTACCCTATCTTGCGTGGGCATTTTCCGTTGACCGGTGGGACGAAAACTGGCCGGTGACCACGAAACGCGGCGTGATCCAGTCGGCTTATTTCATCCATACCCATAAAGGCACCATCAGCGCGATACGTCGCGTGGTTGAGCCGCTCGGTTACGTCATTAATATTTCTGAATGGTGGGAAATCAACAGCCCGCCCGGCACGTTTCGCCTCGATATTGGGGTGTTGGAAAGCGGCATCACCGAAGAAATGTATCAGGAAATGGAGCGGCTTATTGCGGATGCCAAACCTGCCAGCCGCCACCTTGAGACGCTGACCATCATTCAGGATATCCCCGGCCACATTTTTGTCGGCGCGCTTTCTTACTACGGCGACGCCATCACCGTTTATCCGGCCTAAGCAGAGGAAAACTCATGGCGACTTATAAAGCATTGCTGACCACCGCCGGAGCGGCCAAAATTGCTGCCGCCACGGCAGGCGGAACGCAGGTCAAAATTACACGAATGGCCGTCGGTGACGGGGGCGGAAAACTCCCGACGCCTGACCCAAAGCAAACCAAACTCGTTAATGAGGTTTATCGCGGCAATCTCAACCGCTTAAGCATCGATGCCAAAAACAGTAATTATCTGGTGGCCGAGCTGGTGATCCAGCCGGATGTCGGCGGCTTCTGGATGCGTGAAATGGGGCTATACGATGCTGACGGCGTTCTGATTGCTGTCAGTAATATGGCTGAAAGCTATAAACCGCAACTGGCTGAAGGGTCTGGTCGATTACAGACGCTGCGCATGGTGCTCATCGTCAGCGGAATTGAGTCTATCGCCCTGAGCATTGACGGCTCCACGGTGATGGCCACAAAAGATTATGTGGACGGTAAACTTTCCGAACATGAGAAATCGCGTAATCACCCGGACGGAACCCTGACGGCGAAAGGTTTTGTTCAGCTAAACAGTTCCGTGAGCAGTGCCAGCGAAACGCTGGCGGCGACGCCAAAGGCTGTCAAAGCGGCGAATGATAATGCTAATACCCGCGTTCCTTCTGCCCGGAAGATTAATGCGAAGCCGTTGAGTGCTGATGTCACGCTGACATCTGCGGACGTCGGGGCAATGAGTAATCTAATGCTGGCAACCGATACCACAACGGTTAAGCGGCTGGATGACCCGTCGATTATTGACGTAACCAACCCAATCAGCATTTCTGCGGCCTATGAAGACCATCCTCTCGGCGCGGCATACGTTGTTGCCGGTCAGCTTCACAACTGGCGGCGCTATTGGGCAGCAGGTGCAGCGGCTTACCAAAAATTGATTAATAACGACGGTCAGATTTTTGAACGTATCGGCTCTTACAATGCAACAGATGGGTGGAAATGGTTAAAAGGTGATAGCGCATATCCTTTTGGCTGGCGAAAATCTTATGACTCAGGAAATCGCCCAACACCTGATGATATTGGCGCACTTCCTTCCGGCGGCACTGCGGTTGCCGCTGCGAAACTGGCGACTGCGCGTAAGATTTCAGGGATAGCATTTGATGGCACCAAAGATATCAGCATTGGTGCCAATGATATCGGCGCGCTGCCAGTTATCGAGGCATCTCTTGGCACCACCAATATCAACACTCTTAACAAGCCTTATATCGGCATTTATCTGCAAGGTTCCTCGGCGAACGCGACGGTGGCAAACGGCTACCCGTCAGGCGCAGCGGCGGGGATTTTAGAGGTTTATGTTGGCGGGTATAACAACGGTTCATTTCAGCGATACACCTCAATTAGCGGAACCATGGGGCGTACATGGGTGCGAGCTGCGAGCGGCTCTTTTGTCACCGATGGGCCATGGTATGACTGGGTAGAATCCAGCACGGTCGGCTCTGTGACCGCACCCAACACCTCACTCGGAACTGCTGATTTGAATACGGTCAGTTTCGCCATGGGTAAAGGCACGGGTATCTATTATCAGTCTGCAAATGCTAACGCACTGGCCACGCGCAATTACCCGGAAGCGAAAGCGGGAACATTGTTTGTTACCGGCAGCGCCTACGGTTGCCAGCAGATGTACATCACGTTTGATACGAATACGATTTGGATACGCGGGCTGTCATCAACATGGAATGGGACTGACGGACCATGGCGTCCGTGGACGCGTTCCGGTGGGGGTGATTTCCCAGTGGGTGCGCCAATCGCATGGCCTTCTGATACGGTGCCCACGGGTTATGCATTGATGAATGGGCAGACATTCAATACAGCCACATACCCATTACTCGCCGCCGCTTATACGTCCGGGGTTATTCCCGATATGCGCGGGCAAACCGTGAAGGGTAAGCCAGCCAGTGGGCGCAACGTTCTTTCTCAGGAACTGGATGGAGTAAAAAGCCATAACCACACAGCAACGGCCAGTAATACCGATTTAGGGCGCAAAACAACCAGTGGTTTTGATTACGGAAATAAAGCAACAACGGCCTTTGATTACGGTACTAAAGGTTCTGACGGGCAGGGTGCACATCAGCATCAGATGGGGGTTGCGGGTGCCAATAATCGCTTTGGTGCCATCGGTGTAGCAAAAGATTATGGCTTTAGTGGTTCGAACAATGCCAATCAAACAGAAATGCCGGTCACCAGCGTGGACGGTAACCATGGGCATAACACGTACATTGGTGCGCATGACCACACGGTTTATATCGGTGCGCACGATCATTACATCGATATGGGAACTCATAGTCACACCATTACGGTTAACGCCTCCGGCAACACGGAAAATACCGTTAAAAATATAGCATTCAACTACATTGTGAGGCTCGCATAATGTTCAAGTTCTCGGAAGAAACTCAGACGATTAAAGTTTATGACTACTCGGCTATTACTGGTGAGTTAATTGGTCAAAGTGATGCAATGATTGCCCCCAATACGGGTCTGCCAGCGCGATGTACTGATAGCAAACCACCGAAAGCAAAAAGCGGGTATGTGTCTGTTTTTACAGATGGCGTATGGTCTGCTGTAGCTGATTATCGGGGAACGGTCATTTACAGCACGGTGACCGGGCAACCCATGACCATCAC
Source organism: Enterobacterales bacterium (assembly GCA_015654745.1). Lineage (GTDB taxonomy): Bacteria > Pseudomonadota > Gammaproteobacteria > Enterobacterales > Enterobacteriaceae > Acerihabitans. Next base: position 7,693 of record JAATGH010000238.1, on the reverse strand, counting down.
GGCGCTGGGAGAGTTACCAGAGAACAGCACAGAGGTGGCACCGTTCACCCGTTTTGACCGCTGGGATGGGCGTGCGTGGGTAAAAGATGAAGAAGCGGAGCGTATTCAGTTTATTCAGGATGGAGAGGTCAGGAAAAAAGAACTGATGCAGCAGGCTGTTTTACAGATTGATACGTTGCAAGACGCCATTGATTTGGAAATGGCATCCGATGAAGAGAAAGCGCAAATTATGGTGTGGAAAAAATACCGTGTTTTACTTAACCGCCTGAATATGTCCAGCGCGCCGGACATTGACTGGCCACAAGTTCCCGCCTGACCCATCGCCCCGAAAGGGGCTTTTTTCTGCCTGTTGTACAGTCCTCCTTCCAACGCTCACGCCTCGCTCTGACCGCCTTTAAACAACAAAATTACCTTGCCTATTTTAACGGAGTTAACCCGATGAGTGATTTTCACCACGGCGTACAGGTTGTCGAAATTAACGACGGAACCCGCGTCATTACCACCGTATCCACGGCGATTATCGGTATGGTCTGCACTGCTAACGATGCTGACGAAAAAGCCTTTCCTCTGAACACGCCGGTGTTAATCACCGATGTGATCGCCGCACAGGGCAAAGCGGGCAAAACCGGTACGCTGTTACCGGCGCTGACGGCCATTGGTGACCAGTGTAAGCCGGTCACCGTCGTAGTCCGCGTCTCTGAGTCTGAAAATGAAGATGCGGAAGACGCCGCTGCCGAAACCCTTTCCAATATCATCGGCGGCGCGGATGAAAACGGTCAGTACACCGGCCTAAAAGCCTTGCTGACTGCCGAAGCTGCCACCGGCGTGAAGCCGCGCATTCTCGGTGTGCCGGGTCTCGATTCGCAGGAGGTGGCCACGGCGCTGGCGACGGTCTGCCAGTCACTGCGCGCATTTGGTTATATCAGTGCATGGGAATGTAAAACCATTTCTGACGCCATCAAATACCGTGACAATTTCAGCCAGCGCGAGCTGATGCTTATCTGGCCTGATTTTATTTCATGGGACACCACGGCAAACGCCAGTGCTACCGCTTACGCGACGGCGCGCGCCTTGGGTCTGCGCGCCAAAATCGACCAAGACACCGGCTGGCATAAAACCCTGTCTAACGTCGGCGTCAACGGCGTGACCGGCATCAGCGCGTCGGTGTTTTGGGACTTGCAGGCGTCCGGCACTGACGCTGACCTGCTCAATGAGGCCGGTGTCACCACGCTGGTGCGTAAAGATGGTTTTCGTTTTTGGGGTAACCGCACCTGTTCCGATGACCCGCTTTTCCTGTTTGAAAACTACACCCGCACCGCGCAGGTGCTGGCCGACACAATGGCCGAGGCGCATATGTGGGCGGTGGATAAGCCAATGACCGCCTCGCTAATCCGCGACATCATCGACGGCATCAACGCCAAATTCCGTGAGCTCAAATCGAATGGCTACATCATTGACGGCACCTGCTGGTTTGATGAATCGGCCAACGATAAAGACACCCTGAAAGCCGGAAAACTTTATATCGATTATGACTACACGCCGGTGCCGCCGCTGGAGAGCCTGACCCTGCGTCAGCGTATCACGGACACCTACCTCGTTAATCTGGCCGCATCCGTCAACAGCTAAGGGCAATCACAATGGCACTTCCTCGCAAACTGAAATACCTCAACCTGTTTAACGACGGTCTGAACTACATGGGCGTGGTGCAGTCTGTCACGCTGCCCAAGCTGACCCGCAAGCTTGAGAACTATCGTGGCGGCGGTATGAACGGCTCCGCGCCGGTGGATTTTGGTCTGGACGACGACGCGCTGACCGTTGAGTGGTCAATGGGCGGGCTCCCGGATGAAACCCTGTGGGCGCAGTATGCCGCCGCCGGTGCGGCTGATGTGCCGCTGCGTTTTGCCGGGTCATTCCAGCGCGACGACACCGGCGACGTTTCCGCCGTGGAAATTGTGATGCGGGGGCGTCACAAAGAAATCGACACCGGCGATATGAAACAGGGCGAAGACACCGAAAGCAAAATCACCACGCAGTGTACGTATTACAAGCTGGTGATTGACGGTAAAACGCTGATTGAAATCGACACCGTGAACATGGTCGAAATCGTCAACGGCACCGACATGCTGGAAAAACACCGCCGCAATATCGGCCTGTAATCACCGCGTGGCCGGTGAAAGCTGGCCACGCCCATAACCTGATGTGGAGATAATCTGATGAGCAATAAAGACCTGACTACCGCCGCCGAAAACACTAACGTAGTGACGTTGGATAAACCCATCAAACGTGGCGAAACCCTGATTGATTCGGTGACGGTTATCCGTCCCACTGCCGGAGCATTGCGCGGCGTCGGTCTGGCTGACGTGGCTAATGCGCAGGTTGATGCGCTGCTGGTGGTGCTGCCGCGCATCACTTACCCGAGCCTGACAAAAGAAGAGTGTAACGCGCTGGAGCTGCCAGACCTTGTGGCGCTGGCGGGCAAGGTGATTGGTTTTTTATCGCCGAATTCGGAACACTGACGTTCCCGCCCCGCTTTGGGGTAGATGACCTTATGGCTGACGTGGCGGTGGTGTTTCACTGGCCACCGTCAGAGCTCTATACGATGAGCCCCGCTGAGCTCGCACAATGGCGCGCAAAGGCAATCGAACGAAGTGGACACGCCAATGAGTAACGTTAAGTTGCAGGTTCTGCTCAAGGCCGTTGACCAAGCAAGTCGCCCGTTTAAATCCATCCAGACAGCGAGTAAGTCGCTGTCCGCGGATATCCGAAATACCCAAAACTCCCTCAAATCCCTGAACGCCCAAGCCGGGCGTATTGAGGGCTTTCGTAAAACGAGCAGTCAGCTTGCCGTTACCGGCCAGTCTCTGAAAAATGCAAAACAGGAAGCCGCCGCGCTGGCTGTCCAGTTTAAAAACACCACCAATCCAACGCGGGCGCAGGCCAAGGCGCTGGAAGATGCCAAGCGCGCTGCGTCTGACCTGCAAACTAAATACAACGGACTGCGGCAATCTGTGCAGCGTCAGCGTCAGGAATTGGCGCAGGCCGGGATTAATACGCGCACGCTGTCAGCCGATGAGCGCCGCCTGAAAACCTCCGTCAGTGAGACGACGGCGCAGCTCAACCGTCAGCGTGATGCGCTCGCCCGCGTCAGTGCGCAGCAGGCCAGACTCGGTACGGTAAAAAAACGCTATGACTCCGGCAAGCAGTTAGCCGCCGGTGCGCGCGGGGTGGGCATAGCTGGCGTCGGTGTGGCCGCCGCCGGGCTGTATGGGGAAGCCCGGTTTATTGCGCCGGGCATTGGTTTTGATAAACAGATGTCAGGTACGCAGGCCATTCTTGGCCTTGATAAGGGCGATGAGAAACTCGGCCAAATTCGTAAGCAGGCGCGTGATATCGGCGCGACAACGGCGTTTTCTCCGGGCGACGTTGCCCGCACACAGACCACGCTTGCCCGCTCGGGCTATGACGCCGATTCAGTGCTGGCCGCAACGGGATCTACGGTTAACCTGAGCCTTGCGGCAGATGTGGATATCGCCGAAGCCGCCGACATCATCACCAATATGCAATCAGCGTTTAACCTGCCGACCACGGAAATTGAGCGCGTAGCGGACGTGATGACCAAGGGGTTTACCTCGTCAAATACCGGGCTGATTGAGCTTGGCGAAGCGATGAAATATGTGGCGCCCATTGCTGAGGCAGCGGGTGCCAGCATAGAAGATACAACGGCCATGCTCGGCGTGATGGCGGATAACGGGATTAAGGGGTCGATGGCCGGTACAGGAGCAAGCGCTATTTTCAGCCGCCTTCAAGCTCCCATCGGTCAGGCTCCGGCGGCGCTCAATGAGCTGGGTATTAAAACCCGAGACACAAAAGGCAACATGCTGCCGGTAGTGGGGATCCTCCAGTCGATTGACCGGTCTTTTAAAAAGAACAAACTCGGCACCGCGCAGCAGGCTGAATACCTGAAAGTTATTTTTGGTGAAGAGGCCATGAAGGGCGCGGTTAAGCTGGTTGCCGCTGCGGGCAACGGCAACCTTGCCGAGAAGCAAGGAGCAATTAAAGACTCTGCCGGCACCACGGAGCGTATCGCCAAAGTCCAGACCGACAACCTCGACGGCGATTTAAAAAACCTCGCCTCGGCATGGGAAGATTTACAGATTGAGGTCTTTGAGAAACAGGATAAGACCCTGCGCCGCCTGACCACTTCGGCCACCGACTGGTTAGGGAAAATCGGGGTATGGACGAAAGCCAATCCAGAGCTGACGAAAACACTTTTTGCTGTGGTCTCCGGTGCGCTGGCTATCATCGGTGTGCTTGGCGGAATCGGTCTTATCGCGTGGCCAGTGATTGCGGGCATCAATGCGATTATCGCCGTCGCCGGTACGCTCGGGGTGATCTTCAGCGCGGTGGGAACAGCCATTGTTACTGTGCTGGGGGCAATAACCTGGCCGGTGCTGGCCATCGGCGCGCTGTTTGTCGCTGCGGCTCTGCTCATCCGTAAATACTGGGAGCCTATCAGCGCCTTTTTCAGTGGCGTGATAGAAGGGTTGGGTATTGCGTTTGAGCCGGTGAAAGAAATGTTTGCGCCATTGAAGCCGGTCTTTGAATGGCTGGGGGATAAGCTCAAGGTTGTGTGGCAGTGGTTTAAAGACCTGATTCAACCCGTGAAATCAACCAAGGAGACCCTCGATAGTTGTAAAGATGCGGGGGTGTCGTTTGGTCATGCTGTGGCAAATGCACTTACCGCGCCATTGCAGGTGGCCAATAAGCTGCGTCGCGGCGTGGTTTGGCTGCTGGAAAAACTCGGCGTAGTGAAGAAAGAGTCTGACGACCTCGACAAAAACGCTGACAAAGCGGAGCAGCGTACAAAATCTGATGCCGGTAATGCGGCGGAGTATCAGCCGCCGGGCGGTAATTTGGGATTCAGTTACGGCTACGTGCCGGTGTCGGCGGGTGGTGGACGTTCTTACACCGACAACAGCAAAAACAGTTATCAGATTTCCGTCGGTGCCGGTATGGGCGCACAGGATACCAGCCGCCAAGTGATTGACGCGCTGGACGCGCGGGAAAGGCAGCGCCGCGCTGAGGCTCGTGCCCGCATGGGGCATGATTAAGAGGATTTTACGCATGATGTTAACGCTCGGATTATTTGTGTTTCAGCTTCAGACCGTCCCTTATCAGAGCCTGCAACGCAATGTTGATTACCGCTGGCCGTCAAACAGCCGCGTTGGCCAGCGTCCCGCGCTGCAATTTCTCGGCGTGAATGAGGAAAAAATTACGCTGTCCGGCGTGCTGATGCCGGAAATCACCGGCGGACGTATGTCCCTGTTGGCGCTCAATCTGATGGCCGATGAGGGCAAGGCGTGGCCGCTGCTGGAGGGCTCCGGCACCATCTATGGCATGTTTGTGGTGGAAAGTCTCAGTGAAACCCGAACGGAATTCTTTGCCGATGGCAGCGCGCGCAGCATTGAGTTTACGCTGACGCTCACCCGCGTGGATGAGTCCCTGACCGCCATGTTTGGTGACTTGGAGGCGCAGGCTGAGGGGATGCTGAATAAAGCCAGCTCGGCGGTGCAGGGGGTGTGGTCATGATAACGGGTATGACACTTGATGCCGGGGCAAAACTGGCTCCGGCGTTTATGCTGACGCAGGCGGGTAATGACATCACGAAAGATATCAGCGCCCGGCTGTTATCTCTGACGCTCACGGACAACCGGGGCTTTGAAGCTGACCAGCTCGACATTGAGCTCGATGACAGCGACGGGCAGGTCAGTATGCCTGCGCGTGGTGCGGTGCTCTCTTTGTTCTTAGGCTGGCAGGGCTCGGCGCTGCTGGGTAAGGGTAGTTTTACGGTAGATGAAATTGAACACCGGGGCGCACCGGACACACTGACCATCCGGGCGCGTAGCGCGGATTTTCGCGGGACGCTCAATTCACGGCGCGAAATCTCATACCATGACACCACTCTCGGTCAGGTGGTGGAGCAAATTGCGGCGCGTAATAAGCTGACAGCCAGCGTAGCCACGCAACTGAACGCCATTAGCATCCCACACATCGACCAGTCTCAGGAATCTGACGCCAAGTTCTTAACCCGTCTGGCCACGCGCAACGGGGCTGATGTCTCAGTGAAAGCCGGTAAGTTACTTTTTCTGAAAGCGGGGAGCGGCACTACCGCCAGCGGCAAGCCCATACCGACCATGACGATTGAACGTGCAGACGGTGACCGGCATCAGTTTGCAATTGCTGACCGGGGCGCATACACCGGCGTAACGGCCAAATGGCTACACACCAAAGACCCTAAGCCGAAAAAGCAAAAGGTTAAAATCCAGCGAAAGCCAAAGTTTAAACAACTGCGCGCACTTCAACACCCCAAAGCGAAACCGGTTAAAGCCAAGGCATCGGCAGTCAAAACACCCGAAGCCAAAGAAGGTGAATATATGGCCGGTGAAGCGGATAACGTATTTGCACTGACTACCACCTACGCCAGTAAAGCGCAGGCCATGCGCGCAGCGGCGGCAAGGTGGGATAAGTTACAGCGCGGGGTTGCGGAATTCTCCATCAATCTGGCCATGGGGCGCGCGGATTTATATCCTGAAACGCCGGTGCAGGTTAAAGGGTTTAAGCGCGTCATAGACGACCAGCCATGGATTATCACTAAGGTGGTTCACTCTCTGAGCAATGGTGGCTACACGACGTCCCTAGACCTTGAGGTAAGGCTTTCAGATGTGGAGTTTGATACGCAGGAAGAATGATGAATTTATTATTTAACTATTTGTTTAAATTGATTTTAATGATTAAAATAAACGCATCTTAAAGTGATTCATTGAGGTGGTGATCATGTTCCATTGTCCAATCTGCAAATACGCTGCACATACCCGTTCCAGCCGTTACCTGAGTGAGAACACCAAAGAACGTTATAACCAGTGCCAGAACATAAATTGTGGCCACACGTTTAAGACGATGGAATCATTCGACGGGTCGATTATGAAGCCGGGACATATCAACGCAGTGATGCCTCACCCAACCTCGCACGGTCAGCAAACCTTCCTGATGTAATCGCAGAAACAAAAAAGCCCTGCACAGTTAAATGCGGGGCTTTTTGTCGTTAAATCTCGACATGGTCAATATGTGGACGTGGTTTGAAATAAATCCTTGTATTTCAATAATATAAACACTAAATCATGTCACCTTGAACTGACATTGCGGGTTATTCTCCATATTGACCAATGAATAGCAGTCTACATGTGCGGGTGCTGGTCTGGCAGAGATAAACTGGAAACTACAGGTTTATGATACCAGACAATCAATAAGGTTGATTGTCAGCAATGGCGGTACTGCTTTGCCAGAGGTCCACGGCGTATAGCGCTCTGGCAAAACAGACTGTCGCGAAGACAGTGCGGGCAGTGAGGATGAAACAAAGGCTCCACGTTGTGGAGCCTTTATATATCACGCTAAATCATCAGCAGATTATTACAGGGACTTGGTAAAAGTACGGGTAATAACGTCTTGTTGCTGTTCTTTAGTCAGTGAGTTGAAGCGTACTGCATAACCAGATACACGGATGGTCAGCTGAGGATAGTTTTCAGGATGTTCCATCGCGTCTAACAGCATTTCGCGGTTCATGACGTTCACGTTCAGGTGTTGACCACCTTCGATGGACGCTTCGTGGTGGAAGTAACCATCCATCAGGCCCGCG
>JAATGH010000009.1 GCA_015654745.1 Enterobacterales bacterium | reverse complement strand
CTGCTGGCGTGATGGGGCGAACCAGTATGTTGACTGAGCTAGCAATGGACATCGTCATTACCCAAGAAAAAAAAGCCGAATTTATAGTTATACCCGCAGGATAAACCTCCGGCTAATTTAAGACAACCGCCGCCCAAAACAAATGGGCGGGGCTGGGTAGCGGCAGGAGAACCTAAAGCGCGGCAATCGTCGCCTGTTGCTCAAGCAGCTTGGCTTTGGCGGCAATATAGCCCGCCATTTTTTCGCGCTCCTTGGCAACCACCGCCTCAGGGGCGCGGGCGATAAATCCGTCGTTGGACAGCTTGCTTTCAATGCGGCCGATTTCCGTGTCTATTTTCACGACTTCATTGGCCAGGCGATCCAGCTCCAGCGCCTTATCGACAATGCCGGCCATGGGGATCAGCAATTCCCCTTCATCCACCAGCTTGACGATGGATACCGGACCTTTATCGCCATCGGCAAGAATCGCCAGGCTTTGCAGCCGCGCCAGGGTTTGGATAAAACCACGGTTGCCCTCGATGCGCCTACGCGTCAGCGGCGTGGCGCCACGCACCAGGACATCCAGCGGTTTGCCCGGGGCGATATTCATTTCGTTGCGGATGGTACGCACGGCGATGACCAGCTGTTTGATCCACTCCACGTCCGCCAGCGCCTCGGTATCGTCCAGGGTGGCGTCAAACACCGGGAAGGGCTGCAGCATCAGCGTGTCGGCGTCGATACCCTTGAGTACTTTGACCCGTTGCCAGATGGTTTCGGTGATAAACGGCACTATAGGGTGCGCCAGGCGCAGCAGGCCTTCCAATACTTCCACCAGCGTATGGCGGGTGCCGCGCAGTTCGCTTGCGCCGCCCTCGGTCATCACCGGTTTGGTCAGTTCCAGATACCAGTCGCAGAACTGGTTCCAGGTAAAGTCGTACAGCACGTTGGCCGCCAGATCAAAACGATAGCTATCGAGCGCATCGCGATAGGCCTTCACCGTCCGGTTGAACTCGGCGAGGATCCAGCGATCGGCCAACGAGAACGTCATGTCGCCGCCATGCTGTCCACAGTCCTGATCTTCGGTATTCATCAGCACAAAACGGCTGGCGTTCCACAGCTTGTTGCAGAAGTTGCGATAGCCCTCCAGCCGTTTCATATCCCAGTTCATATCCCGGCCGGTGGAGGCCAGCGCCGCCAAGGTAAAGCGCAGGGCATCGGTACCGTGCGGCTCGATGCCGTTGGGAAATTGTTTCTCGGTCCGTTTACGGATTTTGTCGGCCAACTGGGGCTGCATCATGTTGCCGGTACGCTTATCCACCAGTTCGGCCAGGGAAATGCCGTCCACCATATCCAGCGGGTCGATGACGTTGCCTTTGGATTTTGACATCTTCTGGCCTTCATCGTCGCGGATGAGCCCGGTCATATACACGGTTTTAAACGGCACCTGCGGGCGGCCGTCATCATCTTTCACAAAGTGCATGGTCAGCATGATCATGCGGGCAATCCAGAAAAAGATGATGTCGAAGCCGCTTACCAGCACGCTGGTGGGGTGGAAGGTTTTCAGGGCGGCGGTGGGTTCCGGCCAGCCGAGAGTGGAAAAAGTCCACAGCCCGGATGAAAACCAGGTATCCAGCACATCTTCGTCCTGGCGCAGCGTCACCGAGGCGTCCAGGTGATGTTCCCGGCGCACTTCATCCTCGTCGCGCCCGACGTACACCTGGCCGGCGGCGTCGTACCAGGCCGGGATGCGATGACCCCACCATAGCTGGCGCGAAATACACCAGTCCTGGATATCGCGCATCCAGCTGAAATACATGTTTTCGTACTGCTTCGGCACAAACTGAATCTCGCCGTCCTCGACCGCCGCAATGGCCACCTTGGCCAGCGGCGCCGTGCGCACGTACCACTGATCGGTAAGCATGGGTTCAATCACCACGCCGCCGCGATCGCCGTAAGGCACGGTCAGGGCGTGGGGTTTGATCTCGTCCAGCAGTCCCAGCCCGTCAAATGCGGCCACCACCGCCTTGCGCGCGGCAAACCGCTCCAACCCCTGGAATGCGGCCGGAATGGCCCCGCTCCAGGCATCGCTGGCTTCACCCAGCGTATCAAATACTTCCGCCTGCTGACGAATATCGCCATCCAGGGTCAGGACATTGATCATCGGCAGGCCGTGGCGCTTGCCGACTTCATAGTCATTAAAGTCATGGGCCGGGGTAATTTTAACGCAGCCGGTACCCTTGCTGATGTCCGCATGTTCGTCGCCGACGATGGGAATGCGGCGATCCAGCAGCGGCAACAGCACATATTTGCCGATCAGATCCTTATAACGCGGATCCTGGGGATTTACCGCGACGCCGGTATCGCCCAGCACGGTTTCCGGGCGGGTGGTCGCGACCACCAGATAGTCCTTGCCGTCGGCGGTTTTAACACCGTCGGCCAACGGATAGCGCAGATGCCACATCGACCCCTGGGATTCACGATTTTCCACTTCCAGATCGGAAATGGCGGTACGTAGTTTGGGGTCCCAGTTAACCAGGCGCTTGCCGCGATAGATCAGGTCCTGCTTGAACAGCTGGACGAACACTTCCTTGACCGCTTCGGACAGGCCGGCGTCCATGGTAAAACGCTCGCGTTCCCAATCCACCGATGCGCCCAGCCGGCGCATTTGACGGGTAATGGTGCCGCCGGATTGCGCTTTCCACTGCCAAATTTTTTCGATAAAGGCGTCACGGCCATAATCGTGGCGGGTTTTACCTTCTTCGGCGGCAATTTTGCGTTCCACTACCATTTGCGTGGCGATGCCCGCATGGTCGGTGCCCACCTGCCACAGGGTGTTTTTGCCCTGCATGCGCTGGTAACGCACGATAATATCCATAATGGTCTGCTGGAAGGCGTGTCCCATATGCAGGCTGCCGGTCACGTTCGGCGGCGGGATCATGATGCAGAAGCTCTCTTTACTGGTGTCGTTGTGCGGCTTGAAATAGCCCTGCTTTTCCCAGTGCTCGTAGAGCGGCTGCTCGATGTCGTGCGGATTATATGTCTTTTCCATTAGGTATCGTATTTCACTGCGTTGGCGGCGTGGCCGTGGTCAATTGGAAGCCGACGCTGCGATAGGCTTTATACCGGTCGCGCGCCAGCTGTTTTAATGCGTCTTCATCTGGAACAAAGTCTATCACTTCATGGAAAGCGGACGCAAAATCCGCGCATTGCGGCAGCAAGCTGATCAACAGATCGCGCGGCGCGTTGCCGCGTCGCCGCGGCCAGCAAATTTCCACCGGCGCGCCGTAGCGCGGCCCTTCCCCCGCCAGATTGTGCGGCACAAAAGCGTCCGGATCGCGTTGCCATAACGCTTCATCCAGCCGTAGCGCCTGTTCCTCATCGTCGCAGGCGATCAGCACCCGCTGCCCCGCGCGCCAATGGCGCGCCGCCAGATCGCAGGCCAGACGCTCCACGGCGGTCAGTACGTCCTGCAGATCCTGGCGGTCGAGGAGATAAAAGGTCGCGTTTTTCATGTGCCGTTTTTAAAAAGCCTGAGCGGATGATAAAAATATAGGGGCAATACCCGTCATCTTTCCAGCCGGGGGTGCGTTGGCCGCGTTCGCTCACCCGAATCGCTTACCTGGGTAAGCTCTCCGGGATTCTCGCGCTTGCCGCCTTCCCGCAGCTGGAAAGCTATAGGGTATGAAGCATACCGTTTTTCCGCTTATTCGTCACCGTTGAGACCGGAACGATTGAGCAGAAACTGCGCCAGCAGCGAGACCGGCCGGCCGGTGGCCCCTTTGGCCTTGCCCGAACGCCAGGCGGTGCCGGCGATATCCAGGTGCGCCCAGCTGAACTTGCGGGCGAAACGGGAAAGGAAACAGCCGGCGGTGATGGCGCCGCCGGGGCGGCCGCCGATATTGGCCATATCGG
>JAATGH010000225.1 GCA_015654745.1 Enterobacterales bacterium | reverse complement strand
TTCGAACCGCGGGTGCGTTGGCTGCGCGCGTTCACCCGGGTCACTTACTGGTGTAAGCTCCCCGGGTTCCCTTGCTGGCCGCCTGCCCGCAGTCCGAAATCTATAGATGGGGATTAGAAGCGGTAACCTACGCCGACGTTGAAGCCGTCGAGTTTGAGCTTAGAACCATCATCAATAGATTTACGGGTTCCTTCGTATCCTAGGTCTAAGGTTACATTAGCCATTGGGTTGATTTGCAAGCCTACGCCATACAAAAATGAAGTGGTCCGCGATTTGAGGCTAGAATCATTTAGCAATGTATTATTATAAGATTCTTTGTACCCACCATTGTATTTTAATACATTTATACCAGCTAACCCATAAATGCTGACAAATTCATTGAATCTATAGGCAGGGCCAACTGCTATAGACATATTTTTGTATTTATCATAGGCACTTATTTTACGTCCATTTTTTTTCTGGCCATCAAAGGAAAGATTCGCGCCAACATAGGTGAATGAGGTAATAACGCTGACCGGGCTATCCCACTCGTAACGATATTTAAGGTTGGCCCCCTTGAGCGTAACGTTCCCTAAACTATTTACGGGCAACTTGCTTTGCGCATACCCCAGCGTCACGGTATGATCGCTGGCTGACGCATTCATGCTTATTCCCAGGGTGGCACAGGCAGCCAGAGATAATAACAATTTTTTCATTGTCTTGTCCTTGATCTTATAGTCAGTAGCTGTTAATTAATGTAAATAAAATGGCTTGTTAAGCTGAATATATCCTAACGCAGGAACGGCGGTGAAACTTAAACCAATGGTAACGTAAAAATAAAATAAAATGAATTTTTGCGAAACCTTACTCATTAAAGTTAATTTAATTAAAAACACCTGACTTTCTTGTGCTCTGCGATATGTAGTTGCAATTTATATGAGTGATTCAATGAATTTATAATTCATAAAATAAAAAATAGTGATATTTATACAGGCTGTAATACTCAATTCCTCGGGCGTTGCCGGTGGGGGCCAGTCGGTAAATATCCATGGGCAAAATTAATCGTCACCGGTGGCGGCGAGCCGGGCTCTAAGCCGGTGGGAACGGACAGGGCAGGCACTGCGCGCCGCACAATCGCAGTAAGGTGTACAGCACAATAAATCAGCAAAAGACCCTCGACAGTAGGGGGTGAATTTTTTATAATGGGCGTTAATTATATTCAACCATCGCTGTTCGGGTAAAAAGAGGATGTCATGAGCACTGAAACCATCGCATGTCTGAAAAAAGGGCGTGGCCATCCTAAGCAGTTCGACCGCGACATTGCCCTGGACAAGGCGCTGGAAATGTTTTGGCGCCATGGCTATGAAGCCACCTCCATGGCCGATCTGGTGGACGCCACCGGTGCGAAGGCACCGACGCTGTACGCCGAGTTCGGCAATAAGGAAGGACTGTTCCGCGCGGCGGTGGAACGTTACGTCAGTAAATTCGCTGAAAAGGGTAAGGCGTTGCTCAGCCGCCCCGGCAGCACGATAACCGAAGCGGTGGAAGATTTCATGCGTGCGGCGGCGGCCATGTTTACCGATAAAAGCCTTCCGTCGGGCTGTTTTATTATCTGCACCTCGGCGGCCTTGTCCGCATCCTCTGATGATGTGGCCGAGCTGCTGCGCACCCGCCACCACCTGCAGGAAAACACGCTACGCGAATTTTTATTGGCCCGCCAGGCCAACGGTGAGCTGCCCGCGCACATTAATAGCGCCGCGCTGGCTAAATACCTTGCCTGCACACTGCAGGGGATGTCGGTCCAGGCCCGCGACGGCGCCACCCATGAAGATTTGGATTCCATTGTCTCCACCCTCATGTCGGTATGGCCGGAACTCATGCATTCCGGGGCCGACCTGCGGCTGGCCGCCGCCGGGGCATAAGCACCGACGCCCGCGGGTATTTATGGCCGCGGGTTACACCGAAAGCAAATCCGTTTAATACACATCCTGAGGGTCTGTGGTCAGACCTTCAAGATGCCCTCGGCCAGCCCCCGTAATTCCGGGCTGGAGCCATGTCCTATCAACATAAAATCAAGGCCACGGGCTGACCAGTACACTACGTTAAGACCGCGACGGGTCTCGGTCTTAGTGGCCTCACCCACCGCCACACCGGCCTGGGCCGGGGTAATACACAGCGCCAGCGGGTGGCCAACACCGTCGAGGTAGGCGATTTGCGCTATCGGTTGACGATCGTAACTTAATAGTCTGGCAAACCGCAGTTCGGCGCCCGGCAAATGCACCCGGTCCGGATCCAGAACCAGGCCAAGCCTGGTGCCGACGTGTTGCAATTGGCGCCTCAGCCGTTGTGGCGTTACGGGCATATCGGCAAAGCTTTCCCGAGTATATAAAGACATATACTGGGCGACCCGATCGCGCCAGTTCCCTTCGGATTCGTCGCGGGTAGACAGCAGCAATGAAAACCGGCCGGCTACGGCGCCTACCGCAAGACAGGCGACGGCCGCCGCGATCAGTTGGCGTCGGCTCAGATTCGGTTGCGATGCCGCCCCCCGCGCTTTGGCGGGCTCGTGCGGTGTCGTTATCGGCTCGGAGGATGCGGCGTCATGTTCCCTTCGCGCCAATATCGCCGGTCCGGCGGGCGACGCGGACAGCCGTTCACGCAAACGGACTACCGGCGCCCGTGCCAGCAGGCCGGCATAGGCTGCCCCAAACGGCAGACTGGAGCGTGCCAGCCAGGCCAAACGCTCCGCAAGGGCTGGATCATCGGCCAGTTGCTGCTCCACCTGGGCGCGCCGTGTGGCGCTTAGTTGCTGGTCTAGGTAAGCTACTAACATCTCATCGGTCAGAGGCGGAGCCTGACGGTGCTCAGTCATCGAATGTTCCCTCCTCCAGTATCCGGGCTGACGCCAGGGTGATATCCCGAGCCAGCGTCTGCCTGGCGGTGGCCAGGCGGCTCATGATGGTCCCGATGGGTACGGACAAGGTATCGGCCGCTTCCTGATAGGTGAAGCCTTCCACATAGACCAGAAACACCGCGTTACGCTGCGCTTCCGGCAGCCGTTCGACCCGCGCCATTACCTGGGCGGCCCAGATGGCGTCTGCGGAGTCGCCCGCATTGTCCGGCGCAACATCATCAAGCGGGGCAAATCCCTGTCCCTGGCGTATGACTCGGGATCGTACCTCATTAACCCAAATCGAGTGCAGGATAGTAAACAACCAGCGATCCAACGTGGTGCCGACGGAAAATTGCTCCGCACGTTCCAACGCCCGCAGGCAGGTGGCCTGCACCAAATCATCGGCAACATCGGGTTTACGGGATAACACCATGCCGTAGCGCCACAGGCGAGCCAGATACTCCCCCAGTTGGTTGCGGATATCCTGTCTGTCGATGATCGCGTTCTCCCGCCCGGTTTCACTCTCTTGCCACAACTTTACCATACCTATCTCAAGCGGTATCTATCGCGAGTCAACCCGCATTGCGCCACACAGCCAAGGGATTCGTCGAGTCGGGTAGGCAGCGCGCCCCGGCATTATCGATGGCTGATGTAACCCCAAACCGCCGACTAGGATTCAGGATGGCCGTCGATGGCGCTAGCCAGGTCGCGATACTCTTCGCAACCGGTGCCACATAGGGTCTTTATAGCGGCCAGCTGTGCTTTGGCCAGATCGGGACGGCCCTTGACCATCCAGGCTTCGCCCAGATATTCCCGTACTTTGGCATAATGGGGATCGAGGGCGATGGATTTTTGATAATAACCAATGCCTTCGTCGGTACGTCCCAGTTTACGGGTGGCGTAGCCGCGGTAATTCCAAGCCTGAGCCGTGTTGGGTTGCTTGAGCGTATCAAGCATCGCCAGCGCGTCTTCGTACCGCCGGGCCTTGGCCAGGGAATAGGCATAGCGTGCACGGTCGGCATCGGAGATCATTGCGCCCTTATCCACCACGCAGCTTTTGCTGCGGGTGTCGTAAATCTGCCCCTTGGGGCAGGTCGGCGTGGTGCTGGAGTCATCGCCCATGGCTTGAGCCAATCCGGATAACAACAACAGAGCGCTGCCCAGCACGAGGGACGCATGTTGTTTTAACGCTACTACGGTGACATGATTAAACATAGTGTTGACTCCGGTGAGGGTAGGCAAAGGGCCGGTTATTTTGCCGGCGGCAGCATTCTTTTCAGGGTATCGTCACGCAAGAAATAATGGTGGAACAGGGCGGCGCAGGCGTGCAGTCCTGCCAGGATGATAATGGTCCA
>JAATGH010000356.1 GCA_015654745.1 Enterobacterales bacterium | reverse complement strand
CGCGACCCGGAGGGCTTCTGGGCGGAGCAATCGCGCCGTATCACCTGGATGAAGCGGCCGACCAAGATCAAGGACACCAGCTTCTCCGGCGACGTGTCGATCAAGTGGTTCGAGGACGGCACGCTGAATGCCGCCGCGAACTGCCTGGACCGGCATCTGGCGGAGCGCGGCGATCAAACCGCCATTATCTGGGAGGGGGATAACCCCGAGGAAAGCCAGACCCTGACCTATCGGCAACTGCATCAGGCGGTCTGCCGGTTCGCCAATGTGCTTACGAGCCAGGGCATCTCCAAAGGTGATGTGGTGGCGATTTATATGCCCATGGTGCCCGAAGCGGCGGTGGCGATGCTGGCCTGCGCCCGTATCGGCGCCATTCATTCCGTCATTTTCGGCGGTTTCTCGCCCGAGGCGATCGCCGGACGTATTGTTGATTCCAGCGCCAAGCTGGTCATTACCGCCGACGAAGGCATTCGCGCCGGTCGCAAAATCCCGCTGAAAAAAAATATCGACGACGCGCTAAATCACCCGGCGGTGAAAACCATACAGCGGGTGATTGTGTTTAAACGTACCGGCAGACAGGTTGACTGGACGCCGGGGCGCGACCTTTGGTGGCATGACGCGATTGCCGAGGCGGCCGATGAATGTCCCCCCACGGAGATGAACGCGGAAGATCCGTTGTTTATCCTCTATACCTCCGGCTCCACCGGCAAACCCAAGGGGGTGTTGCATACCACCGGGGGTTATTTAGTCTATGCCGCCATGACCTTTAAATACGTCTTTGATTACCATGCGGGCGATGTGTACTGGTGTACGGCTGACGTGGGCTGGGTCACCGGTCACAGCTATCTGCTGTATGGCCCGCTGGCCTGCGGCGCCATTACGCTGATGTTCGAAGGGGTGCCGAACTGGCCGGACGCGCGCCGGATGGCGCAAGTCGTCGACAAACACCAGGTCAATATCCTTTACACCGCGCCAACGGCCATACGCGCGTTAATGGCCGAGGGTGATAAAGCCATCGAAGGTACCAGCCGGACTTCCCTGCGTATTATGGGTTCGGTAGGCGAACCGATTAATCCCGAGGCCTGGGAATGGTATTACCATAAAATAGGCAATGGTCAATGCCCGATTATGGACACCTGGTGGCAGACCGAAACCGGCGGATTTATGATCACGCCGCTGCCGGGCGCCACGCCGCTAAAAGCCGGTTCCGCGTCGCTGCCGTTCTTTGGCGTGCAGCCGGCGCTGGTCGACAATGCCGGCACGGTGCAAGCGGGTCCAGGGGAAGGTAATTTAGTGATTATCGACTCCTGGCCGGGCCAGGCGCGCACGTTGTTTGGCGATCATGAGCGTTTTGAACAAACCTATTTCTCAACCTTTAAAGGCATGTATTTCAGCGGCGACGGCGCACGGCGCGACGAAGACGGCTATTACTGGATCACCGGACGTGTGGACGATGTGCTGAATGTCTCAGGCCACCGCCTCGGCACCGCCGAAATAGAATCGGCGCTGGTGTCCCATCCCAAAATCGCCGAAGCCGCGGTGGTGGGTATTCCTCACAGCATCAAGGGCCAGGCTATTTATGCTTATATCACGCTTAACCACGGGGAAACACCTACCCCCGAGCTGTATAACGAGGTGCGCAGCTGGGTACGCAAGGAGATCGGCGCGCTAGCCACCCCGGATATTCTTCATTGGACCGATTCACTGCCCAAAACCCGCTCCGGTAAAATTATGCGGCGCATTCTGCGCAAAATTGCCACCGGCGACACCAGCAACCTAGGCGATACATCGACTTTGGCCGATCCTGGCGTGGTTGAAAAACTGTTAGAAGAAAAACAATCCATGCAGGTACCTTCATAAATTTTCCGCCGCCTTCGGGCGGCATTTTCCTATCCTCCCCTTTACCCTACTGGAGAATCCTGATGAATGACGTCATTTATCAAAGGATCGCGAGTAACCCGCATTTCAAGGAACTGGTGGAAAAACGCCAGCATTTTGCGATGCTGCTCTCGCTGATTATGCTGGTGCTTTACTACGGTTTTATCATGCTTATCGCTTTTGCTCCGGGATGGCTAGGCACGCCATTGTATGAAGGAACCAGCGTCACCCGCGGAATCCCGCTGGGCATTGGGCTTATCGTGATCTCTTTTATTCTTACGGCGGTGTACGTCATCCGCGCCAATGGGGAATTCGAACGTATGACCCAGCAGTTGCTGCGGGAGGTACGCTACAATGGCTAAACTGTCCAAAGTGCTGGCCGGTTCGCTGTTTGCGGTGCCTCTATTGGCACAGGCGGCTGACCAAACAAGACCACTTAATATTCAGGCCATTATTCTTTTTGTGGTCTTTGTCGCGCTGACCCTTTATATCACCTATTGGGCCTCACTCAGGACTCGTTCACGCAGAGATTATTATACCGCCTGCGGCAAAATTACCGGTCTGCAGAACGGACTGGCCATTTCCGGCGATTTTATGTCGGCGGCTTCGTTTCTCGGTATTTCCGCGCTGGTCTATACCTCCGGGTATGACGGGCTGATCTATTCTTTGGGTTTTTTGGTCGGCTGGCCGATTATCCTCTTTTTAATTGCCGAACGATTACGCAACCTTGGTCGTTATACGTTTGCCGATGTGGCGTCTTATCGATTAAAACAAAAACCGATCCGTACCTTGTCCGCCTGTGGTTCATTGGTGGTGGTCGCGCTGTATTTGATTGCCCAAATGGTGGGCGCCGGCAAGCTGATTCAACTGCTGTTCGGCCTCAATTACCATGTGGCGGTGGTCATGGTGGGGATCCTGATGGTGATGTACGTGCTGTTCGGCGGCATGCTCGCCACCACCTGGGTGCAAATCATCAAAGCGGTAATGCTGCTGGCCGGGGCCAGTTTCATGGCGCTGATGGTCATGAAAACCGTGCATTTCAGTTTCGATACCCTCTTTAGCGAAGCCATGAAGGTACATAGCAAAGGAGCGGCCATTATGCGGCCCGGGGGATTGGTATCCGATCCTATTTCGGCATTATCCCTAGGGCTGGCGCTGATGTTCGGCACCGCTGGGCTGCCGCATATCCTGATGCGGTTTTTCACCGTGAGCGATGCCAAGGAAGCGCGTAAAAGCGTGCTGTATGCCACCGGTTTCATGGGTTATTTCTATTTTCTAACCTTTATTATCGGCTTCGGCGCCATTCTGCTGGTGGGCCCCAATCCCGTATTCAAAGACGGCAGCGGCGCACTGTTGGGCGGCACCAATATGGCGGCGGTGCATCTGGCCAATGCGGTGGGCGGTAACTTCTTCCTGGGCTTTATCTCGGCGGTGGCCTTCGCCACCATCCTGGCGGTGGTGGCCGGCCTAACCTTGGCCGGCGCCTCGGCGGTATCCCATGATCTCTATGCGAGCGTCATCAAGGAAGGCCGCGCCACCGAACGGGATGAACTGCGGGTGTCCAAAATTACCGTGGTCATTTTGGGTATCGTGGCCATCGCGCTAGGGGTGTTGTTCGAAAACCAAAACATCGCGTTCATGGTGGGACTGGCCTTTTCTATTGCCGCCAGCTGTAACTTCCCCATCATCCTGCTGTCGATGTACTGGTCGAAACTGACTTCCCGCGGGGCG
>JAATGH010000222.1 GCA_015654745.1 Enterobacterales bacterium | reverse complement strand
GCTTTTTCGCATGAACGTTTGAAGCGACGCAGTGCTACGTCGAAGGGCTCGTTTTCACGTACTTTAATTACCGGCATGTAACTCTCACCTCGATAGAATTCGGATTTTGCTGCTGACCTTGTGTCAGCCGTTTCAAAATGGTGCGGAATTTTACTTCAACCGTGACCGCTTTGTAAAGCGCCACGGGCAACGATCTTGCAAGCGCCGTGGTTATCCACCGCGCAAATTTATATTTCTGGTAATTATTATAGCGCAATTCGGCCAAAATTGCTGCGCTCGATTGGTGCGCTCGATTAAAATAGTCGTATTTAAGCGGCGCTGCCTTTCGAACCGGTGCTGGATCCGCGATCCATTGACCAAGATCCGGGATCCTTTTACTGCCTGCGGGATCCCAGGGCCGTACTTGTATCATGCGCCGAGCAATAAAGACACTGAATTACGCGCTTGCCGCTGACCTTTTCGCCTGAACGTGCCGCACAACGCCGGGCGATTTATTCAGGCGGTCCAGCGCCGGGCGAGGGTTTGCCGCGGATTTGGGTAAGCCCTCCGGTAGGGGATTATGCTAAACTGTGCGCCGCACCGAGGGGAGTGGATAAATAATTATGCGAGTATTGGGTATTGAGACGTCCTGTGACGAAACCGGCGTGGCGATTTATGATCAACAGGCGGGACTGCTGGCCAATCAGCTGTATAGCCAGGTTAAACTGCATGCCGATTACGGCGGCGTGGTGCCGGAGCTGGCCTCGCGCGATCATGTGCGCAAGACCGTGCCGTTGATTCAGGCCGCCATGGCCGAAGCCGGACTGGTCGCCGGGGATATTGACGGCGTGGCCTATACCGCCGGACCCGGCCTGGTGGGTGCCCTGATGGTGGGCGCTACCGTGGGACGCGCTCTCGCCTATGCGTGGAAAAAACCGGCGATGGCGGTGCACCATATGGAAGGTCACCTGCTGGCGCCGATGCTGGAGGCGGATCCGCCGGCGTTTCCTTTTGCCGCTCTGTTGGTGTCCGGCGGTCATACTCAGCTTATTGCGGTACAGGGCATTGGACAGTATACGCTGCTAGGGGAATCCATCGACGACGCGGCGGGAGAAGCATTTGATAAAACCGCCAAGCTGCTGGGGCTGGATTATCCCGGCGGGCCTTTATTATCGAAAATGGCCCGCGCCGGCGTGGCCGGACGATTTACCTTTCCGCGGCCGATGACCGACCGGCCGGGGCTGGATTTCAGCTTTTCCGGTCTGAAAACCTTCGCCGCCAATACCATTCGCGCCAACCCGCAGGACGCCCAGACCCAGGCCGATGTGGCGCGCGCTTTCGAGGACGCGGTGGTGGACACGCTGCTGATTAAGTGCCGGCGCGCCCTGGAGCAGACCGGTTTGCAGCGGCTGGTGATCGCCGGCGGCGTGAGCGCCAACCGTACCCTGCGCGAGCGGCTTGGGGAGATGATGAGCAAGCGCGGCAGCAAGGTCTTTTATGCGCGGCCGGAGTTTTGTACGGATAACGGCGCGATGATTGCCTATGCGGGCATGATGCGGCTGCGGGCCGGCGTAGCGGGCGATTTGGCGATTACGGTGCGTCCGCGCTGGCCGCTGGCCGAATTACCGGCGGTTTAGCCCGCGCCGCGCCGGCTTGGCCGGTGGTGCGGCCCCAAGCGTTGCCCTGGCGCATGCTGGCGCCGCCCTAGCGTTGGTCTTCCGGTTTGGTGGGCGGGGTATCCTCACCCTGTTCCCTGGCCCGGTCTTTCGGGCGCTTGCGCCAAATCCGGTTCTCCTGGCCGCGCCACAGGCGCTGTATATTGTCATGGTGGCGCAGCAATATCAGGCAAGAGAGCATGGATACCGGAAAGGTGAACTGCGGTTTGAACCACCAGACGTAAAAGGGCGCGATCAGCGCGCTGATAATGGCGCCAAGAGACGAATAGCCGCTTAGCAGCACCGTTAGCAGCCAGGTGCCGGCCATCAGACCGGTCAAGTCCAGTCCGATGGGGGCGATGGCGCCAAACGCCGTGGCGACGCCCTTGCCGCCCTGAAAATGGAAAAACACCGGATAGATATGCCCGATACAGGCGGCGATGGCGATCAGGCCCAGATAAAACGGCGGCACGCCCAGCCGATAACCCAGCCACACCGGCAGCATACCCTTGAGCACATCAAACACCATTACCCCGGCCGCGGCGGCCTTGCCGCCGACCCGTAGCACATTGGTCGCGCCCGGATTGCCGGAACCATGGGTACGGGGATCAGGCAGGCGGGCAAGTTTGCAGATCAATACCGCGCTGGATATCGAACCGCAAAGATAGGCGAAGATTATCATGCCAATCGCGATAGCATTCATAACCAAGTTCCATCCCGTAATCATCGTTTTATTTGTCTAACTGTGGATAATACGCATATTCCTCCGGAAGTGGTATCCGGCATCCACAAAAAGCGAGCATGGCGCATGGACATTGTATTTATAGAACAGTTAACGGTGTTGACCGTCATCGGCGTGTATGACTGGGAGCAGGACCGTCAACAAAAGTTGGTGTTTGATATCGAAATGGGCTGGGATAACCGGCCGGCGGCGCGCAGCGACGACGTGGCGGATTGCCTGAGCTATGCCGATGTCAGCGACGCGGTGATGTCCTTTGTGTCGTCCAACCGTTTTGCCTTGGTGGAGCGCGTGGCGGAGGAGGTGGCCGAATTACTGATAACGCGTTTCGCGCTGCCTTGGGTGCGCATTAAACTGAGTAAGCCCGGCGCGGTGCCGCAGGCACACGGCGTCGGCGTAATTATCGAGCGCGGTAACCGAAAAGTCTGAAAGTTAATAGAACTTAATCTAAATTTCATGCAGTGGAAACGTTTTTACCGTATGTTTGTCTCATTTTCCGGGGTTGTTTAGCGGCTGCGTTGGTACTACCAAACCGCCGCTTTTTTGTTGTCGGTTGATTGAGGGGAACGTGTTGTATGACAGACCTGCATGATTTGTTCATCGCATTCATTCTTGGGGTGGTTGAAGGATTAACGGAGTTTTTGCCGGTCTCTTCGACGGGACATATGATCTTGGTTGGCACGTTGCTGGGGTTTACCGACGACCGGGCCAAAACCTTTGAAGTGATTATTCAATTAGGATCGATTCTGGCGGTAGTGGTCATGTTCTGGCGCCGGTTGTTTAGCCTGATAGGGATCCATTTCGGCGAAGTAAGGCATGAGGGGACCGGTACCGGCCGTCTGCGGTTAACCCATATCCTGTTGGGCATGATTCCCGCGGTGGTGATGGGGCTGGTGTTCCATGAACAAATCAAAGGGCTGTTCGACGCTAAATATGTGGTATACGCCCTGGTGGTCGGCGGGTTGTTGCTGCTGGCCGGTGAATGGCTCAAGCCGAAAGTGCCTCGTTCGGCGGGTATCGATGATATTACCCACCTGCAGGCTTTCCTGATCGGCTGTTTCCAGTGCCTGGCGCTGTGGCCCGGATTTTCCCGTTCGGGCGCGACCATCAGCGGCGGGATATTGGTTGGGGTGAGCCGTTACGCCGCATCGGAGTTTTCGTTTATCCTGGCGGTGCCGATGATGTTAGGCGCTACCGTACTGGATTTATATAAGAGTTTGCCGTTCCTTTCCTGGCATGATTTCCCGCTGTTTGCGGTGGGTTTCGTGACCGCGTTTGTCGTGGCGCTGATCGCCATCAAGCTATTCCTGCAGCTGATCAAACGCATTTCGTTTGTTCCCTTCGCCATCTACCGCTTTATTCTGGCGGCGGTAGTCTATTGGGTCATGCTCTAAACACCGGGAGATCAACGCCCGGCCAAACCGGTGGGCGTTGAGACATCATTCCTGATTGGCTGTACCGCGCGCCTGTTCTTGGCGCGCTTTCCATTTGGTCAGGGCGGCCAGGCGCCGAAGGCGTATCTCTTCGCCGATGGCCGCGCCGCCAAACCCCGCTTCAATCACTTCACGATTGGTGACGGAACTGGCCGCCCTGAACGCCGCCCGCAGGTAGTCTCCCTGGGGGTAGGGATTGTTTTCAAACCCCGTACGGCCCCGGGCGTCGGCTTCGCTGGTCATGATCATTTGTTCCAGACGCTCCGGTTTGCGCCAGACGTCGATAGCGTTGAACAATTTCATCAGGGTTTTGGGCGTCAGGCGCTCTACCGTGTGGATCAGATCGTGGTATTCAGCGACGATTTTTGCCAAATCACGGACGTGGTTCGGCACGCGCAGGCGGTCGCACAATGCTTGCACCAGCTTGACCCCCGCCGGGCCATGGCCATGATGATGCGGCCAGAGCTCGCGCGGCGTCAGTCCTTTGCCGAGATCGTGGCAGAGGGTGGCGAAACGTACCGCGATGTCCGGGGTCAGCTGCGTGACCACCGCCACCGTCATCAGCGTGTGGATACCCGTATCGATTTCCGGATGCCATTTCGCCGGCGCGGGCACGCCAAACAAGGCGTCAACTTCGGGGAACAGCGCCGCCAGCGCGCCACAATCGCGCAACACCTGGAAATATACCTGGGGATTGGCGGTGGACAGGGCCTTTTCGGTCTCTTTCCACACGCGTTCCGGCGAAATCAGCGGCAACTCGCCGTCCAAGGCCATTTGCCGCATCAGGTCCATGGTGTCGGGGGCGATGCGGAAGTTAAGGTGGGCAAAACGCGCGGCAAAACGCGCCACGCGCAGTACGCGCAGGGGATCTTCGCCGAACGCCGGCGAAACGTGGCGTAATAAGCGGCGTTCAATATCCTCGCGGCCATGATAAGGATCGATGAGTTCGCCGTTTTCGTCTTGAGCAATGGCGTTGAGGGTTAAGTCGCGGC
>JAATGH010000193.1 GCA_015654745.1 Enterobacterales bacterium | reverse complement strand
GTAATGATAAACGCCGGGATTTTCAGCGTATCAATCAGCCATCCCATAAAAGCGCCGAAACCACAGCCCATCAGTAATACTAACGGAAACGCCAGCAGCGGCGACAAATGATAATCACCGATTGCTCGCGCCAGGAAAACCCCGGTAAACGCGATAACGGAGCCCACGGAGAGATCAATACCGCCGGAGATAATCACAAACGTCATGCCCACCGCGATAATGCCAAGAAAAGCGTTATCGGTGAGGATATTGCATATCACACGGGTGGAGGCGAAGCCGGGAAATTGGCTCAGGCAGAACAGATAACCGATGATAAACACCGCAATGGTGATAACCAGGGGAAGGTTGCGCTTAAGCATGACGGCGACTCCTGCGAATGTAAGCGATAAACATGGGCGACTGCAATACCAAGACGCAAAGCAACACGACGGCCTTGACCACCTGATTCAATTCAGGTTGGAAGCCCGACAGTAAAATACCGGTATTCATCCCCTGTATAATCAGCGCGCCCAGTATCGAAAGAAAAAGATTAAATCGTCCTCCCATCAGCGAGGCGCCGCCGATGACGACCGCCAGAATGGCGTCCATCTCCAGCCAAAGTCCCGCATTATTGGCATCCGCCCCCCGGATATCGGCGGCCACAATCAGTCCGGCCACGGCGGCGCACAGCCCACTCAGGATATAGGTTGACATGACGATCAGCCGCGTTTGGACGCCGGCGTTCTTGGCCGCGCGAATATTGATGCCCACGGCTTCAATAAACAATCCCAGGGCGGTCTTACGCGTCAACAGCCACACCAGAAACAACGTAATGATGGTAATAAAGACCGGCACCGGGAAAAAGAGTAGCGAACCGCTACCGAACCAGGACAACGCCGGATTATTGAAAGTGATAATTTGGCCCTCGGTAACTAATTGAGCGATGCCCCGCCCGGCAACCATCAGTATGAGCGTCGCCACAAAAGGCTGTATTTTCAGCAAGGCCACCAAAATACCGTTCCACAACCCGGAAAGCACTCCGACCCCGAGCGTGGCCGAAATAATGACCGGCAGGCTGTACCCTTGAACGGTCAGGGTTGCGGTAACCGCGCCGGCTATCGCCATGACCGCGCCCACGGAAAGATCGATACCGCCGGTAGCAATCACCAAGGTCATGCCGATGGATAATAGCGCCACCGGGGCGCACCGGTTCAAGATATCGATTACGCTGCCAAACAGTCGGCCATCCTGGATATTGATTGAAAAGAAATTATGGGCGACGATACTGTCAACCACTAACACTACCACCAGAGCCGCCAACTGCGGCATGCCAATCGGCCAGCGCCTGGTGACAACAACTTTAGTTTCGGGTGACGATGAACCAGACATATCTTTCTCGCTCCTTAAGCGGCAATGGCATTCATAATCGCGCTCACGGACAGTTTATCGAGCGGTAATGCCGCGATGTGTTTTCTATCGCGCAGGATAATCACGCGATCGGCATACCCCACCAGTTCCTCAAGCTCAGATGAAATGACCAGTAAGGCCAGCCCGTCGGCACACAATGATTCAATTAAACGAATAATTTCGGCGTGGGCACCTACGTCAATGCCGCGTGTAGGCTCATCAAGGATCAGGAACTGCGGTTTGGTCAATAGCCAGCGGGAAAGCAGCACCTTCTGCTGATTGCCTCCCGAGAGGAACTCGACCGGCTGCTCAGCGCTGGGAGTGCGGATATCCAGTTGCCGGATAAAACGCTCGGCGATATTGTTTTGCTCTTTGCGTGATATAGGGCGCAGCCATCCTCGCTGAACTTGCAAAGCCAAAATAATGTTTTCCCTTACCGATGCGGCGGCAATGATGCCGTCGGTTTTTCGATCTTCCGGGCAAAACCCGAATCCCAGGTTAGAAGCTTTATTCGGCGAGCGTATGACCTGTTTTTTGCCTTTAATCAGGGCGGTACCGGAATCCGCCGCGCGAATGCCAAAGATCACTTCCGCGGTTTCAGTTCTGCCCGACCCCAGCAAACCGGCAAGTCCCACAATTTCACCCGGTCGAACCTGCAGGTCAAAAGGCGCAATGGTATTTTTTTTGCCGTAGCCTTCAAATGCCACGATCGGCTTATCGCTATGGAGAGTACGGCCGGCCCGTTGCAGCGCATTTTCACCCAGCTCCCGGCCCAACATCATTTTAATCAACTCGATATGGGAAAGTTCATGCGTATAACGCGTACCGACGAATGCGCCGTTGCGCAATACCGTAATACGATCGGAGATCTTGTAAACCTGATCGAGGAAATGGGTCACAAAGATCAGACTAATGCCATTACTGCGCAATTGCCGCATAATGGTAAACAGCATTTCTACTTCGTTGGCATCCAGACTGGCGGTAGGTTCATCGAGAATCAACACCTTGGCGGAGAGATCCACCGCCCGACAAATAGCGACAATTTGCTGCATCGCGACGGAGAAGTGGCCTAGCGGTTCGGTAACATCTAAGGCAAATCCATAAACGGACAGCAGTTTTTCTGCTCGTCGATTGATTTCTTTACGGTTAATAAAACCAAAACGCCGCGGCTCGCGACCGATAAACAGGTTATCCGCCACCGATAGGTTAGGCAGTAGATTGACTTCCTGATAAACTGTGCCAATCCCCAGAGACTGCGCATGGGCGGTATTTTTGGGATAAATGTCCAGACCGTCGAGAACAACTGACCCGCTATCCCGCTGGTAGACTCCGGTTAACGCCTTGATCAATGTGGATTTACCTGCGCCGTTTTCCCCTAATAGCGCCATGATCTCGCCACGCCGCAATGTTAACGACACGTCGTTCAGCGCCTTTACACCCGGGAATGATTTACTCAGCCCACTCACGCGGAGTACGACAACTTCGTCATGAATATCATTAATACTCACGGTTATTGCTCCTAAAACACAGCTGAAAAAACCGTCTTGGCAATGCCGTTAAGCACCGGTCCAGCGACTATCAGTACCGAAAATGGCACGGTACGCCATTTTCGGCGGCAATATTTACATCAGATATCAATGCGCCTGGAGCGTACTCGCGCAATACCCTATGGGTTATCCCCTAAAGGTTGAGTCCCGAGAATGAGGCTCAACCTTAAGAGACATAAAATAACGACCTTTAGCTTCGCTCTACGGCCTCAGCATTAACCTCAGCCAGGGGATAGAAACTAAACAATGCCGAAGCTTTCGTTTATCAGTAGCCCATGCCTTTCTTCAGATCC
>JAATGH010000227.1 GCA_015654745.1 Enterobacterales bacterium | reverse complement strand
TTGGT
Source organism: Enterobacterales bacterium (assembly GCA_015654745.1). GTDB lineage: Bacteria > Pseudomonadota > Gammaproteobacteria > Enterobacterales > Enterobacteriaceae > Acerihabitans. The sequence goes on along the minus strand of JAATGH010000227.1, from coordinate 5,715 downwards.
TCAATGGCGAGATGGTTCCATGGGCGGATGCCAAGGTCCATGTAATGTCCCATGCGCTGCATTATGGATCGTCAGTCTTCGAAGGTGTGCGTTGCTATGACTCGCATAAAGGGCCGGTGGTCTTCCGCCATCGTGAACATATGCAGCGCCTGCGGGATTCCGCCAAGATTTATCGTATGCCGGTTACCCAGAGCGTGGATGATTTGATGGAAGCCTGCCGGGCGGTGTTGCGCAAGAATAAACTGGTGAGCGCCTATATTCGCCCGCTGGTGTTTGTTGGCGATGTGGGCATGGGCGTGAATCCGCCGCCTGATTACACGACCGACGTTATTATCGCCGCGTTTCCGTGGGGGGCGTATCTGGGTGAAGACGCGCTGGATCAGGGGATCGATGCCATGGTCTCGTCGTGGAACCGCGTTGCCGCCAATACCATCCCTACCGCGGCCAAGGCCGGCGGCAACTACCTTTCATCCATGCTGGTCGGCAGCGAGGCCCGCCGCCATGGCTATCAGGAAGGCATTGCGCTGGATGTACACGGTTATGTTTCCGAGGGAGCCGGGGAAAATCTGTTTGAAGTGAAGGAAGGCATTTTGTTCACGCCGCCGTTTACGTCGTCCGCCCTGCCGGGGATCACTCGGGACGCTATCATCAAACTGGCGAAAGACGCCGGTATCGAAGTGCGCGAGCAGGTCTTGTCCCGCGAATCGCTCTATTTGGCCGATGAAGTGTTTATGTCCGGTACCGCGGCGGAAATCACCCCGGTGCGCAGTGTTGATGGTATCCAGGTCGGTATTGGCCGCTGTGGTCCCATGACCAAACGGCTGCAACAGGCATTTTTTGGCCTGTTCACCGGTGAAACCGAAGATAAATGGGGCTGGTTGGATCCGGTCAATAACTAAATAAACCTTATAACGCAGCGGGTGGCCGATGCCGCCCGCCAAAAGATCAACTGGAGTATTGAGCATGCCTAAGTACCGTTCCGCTACCACCACCCATGGCCGTAATATGGCTGGCGCCCGCGCCTTATGGCGCGCCACCGGGATGACCGACGATGATTTCGGCAAGCCGATTATTGCCGTGGTGAACTCGTTTACCCAATTTGTGCCGGGTCATGTGCACCTGCGTGATTTGGGTAAATTGGTAGCCGAGCAAATCGAGGCTTCCGGCGGTGTGGCAAAAGAGTTTAATACCATCGCGGTGGATGATGGTATCGCCATGGGGCATGGCGGTATGTTGTACTCCTTGCCGTCGCGCGAGCTGATCGCCGATTCGGTGGAGTACATGGTCAATGCCCATTGCGCCGATGCCATGGTCTGCATTTCCAATTGCGATAAAATCACCCCGGGCATGCTAATGGCGGCGCTGCGCTTGAACATTCCGGTAATCTTCGTGTCCGGTGGACCAATGGAAGCAGGCAAAACCAAGCTGTCGGATAAAATCATCAAGCTCGATTTGATCGACGCCATGATCCAGGGAGCCAATCCCAACGTATCCGATGCGGACAGTGATCAAATCGAACGCTCGGCCTGTCCTACCTGCGGATCCTGTTCGGGAATGTTTACCGCCAACTCCATGAACTGTTTAACCGAGGCTTTGGGATTATCCCAGCCTGGCAATGGTTCGCTACTGGCGACGCACGCCGATCGCCGGCAATTATTCCTGAACGCCGGCACGCGCATCGTTGAATTGACCAAACGGTATTATGAGCAAGATGATGAAAGCGCGTTACCGCGCAGCATCGCCTGTAAAGCGGCATTTGAAAACGCCATGACGCTGGATATCGCCATGGGCGGCTCGACGAATACCGTGCTGCATTTACTGGCGGCCGCGCAGGAGGGGGACGTCGATTTCACCATGGCGGATATTGATGGCTTATCGCGCCGGGTACCCCATCTGTGCAAAGTCGCGCCGAGTACGCAAAAATACCATATGGAAGATGTTCACCGCGCGGGTGGCGTATGGGGCATCCTGGGCGAGCTGGACCGTGCCGGGCTGCTTAACCGCGAAGTGTCCAATATCCTCGGGCTTAAACTGCCGGAGGCGCTGGCGCAGTATGATGTCATGGTAAGTCATGACGAATCGGTGAAAAGCATGTATTCCGCCGGTCCGGCCGGGATTCGCACCACCAAGGCATTCTCTCAGGACTGCCGCTGGCCTTCTCTTGATACCGATCGTAAAGAAGGCTGTATCCGTACCCGTGAGTTCGCTTATAGCCAGGACGGCGGGCTGGCGGTGCTGTATGGCAATATTTCCGAGGATGGCTGCATCGTTAAAACTGCCGGGGTTGATAAGGGCAGCCTGCTGTTCCGCGGTCCGGCCAAAGTGTATGAAAGTCAGGAAGACGCCACCGAAGCCATACTGGCAGGTAAAGTCGTGGCCGGCGACGTGGTCGTGATCCGCTATGAAGGCCCGAAAGGCGGGCCGGGTATGCAGGAAATGCTGTATCCCACCACGTACCTGAAATCCATGGGACTGGGCAAGCAGTGCGCGCTGATTACCGATGGCCGTTTTTCCGGCGGCACGTCCGGTCTGTCCATCGGGCATGTTTCGCCGGAAGCTGCCAGCGGTGGGTTGATTGGCTTGGTGCGCGATGGCGATATTATTGATATTGATATCCATGGCCGCGGGATAAAACTGGATGTGGCCGAGAGTGAACTGGCCAGCCGCCGCGAAGCCGAACTGGCGCGTGGCGCAGCGGCCTGGACGCCGGTGAATCGCGTGCGGCAGGTGTCCTTCGCCCTGCGCGCTTATGCCCTGTTGGCCACTAGTGCCGATAAAGGCGCGGTGCGCGATAAAAGTAAGCTGGGGGGCTAACCGGCATGGCTGATTCACAACCTTTATCCGGGGCGCCTTGCGCCGCGGAGTATCTGCGCGCCACCTTGCGTGCGCCGGTATACGAGGTGGCGCAGGTTACGCCATTGGAACTGATGGAGAAAATCTCCGCCCGCCTCGGCAATACCATCCTGGTCAAGCGGGAAGACCGGCAACCGGTGCACAGCTTTAAGCTGCGCGGTGCCTACGCGATGATATCCGGCTTAACCGAGGAGCAAAAAGCCCATGGCGTGGTGACGGCGTCGGCGGGAAATCACGCCCAGGGCGTTGCGCTGTCCGCCACCAAGCTAGGTATTAAATCGCTTATTGTGATGCCGGTGGCGACGGCGGATATCAAAGTGGACGCGGTGCGTAGTTTTGGCGGCGAAGCCTTACTCTATGGCGCTAATTTTGACGAGGCTAAAGCCAAGGCAATCGAATTGGCGCGGGATCATCATTACACGTTCGTTCCACCCTTCGATCACCCGGCGGTGATTGCCGGCCAGGGAACCCTGGCCATGGAGCTGCTGCAGCAGGATGCGCATCTAGATCGGATATTTGTTCCGGTAGGCGGCGGCGGTCTGGCGGCCGGCGTGGCGGTATTGATTAAACATCTGATGCCGCAAATCCAGGTGATCGGGGTGGAGGCGGAGGAATCGGCCTGCCTGTGCGCGGCCCTTAAAGCCGGTGAACCTGTGGATTTGCCTCGTGTCGGTCTATTTGCCGAAGGGGTAGCGGTAAGACGGATCGGTGACGAGACCTTCCGTTTGTGTCGCGACTATCTTGATGACGTGATTACCGTGGATAGCGACGCTATCTGCGCGGCGGTTAAGGACCTGTTTGAAGATGTGCGGGCCATAGCCGAGCCGGCCGGGGCGCTGGCGTTGGCTGGCATGAAAAAATATATTCAGCAGCACAATATCCAAGGTGAGCGGCTGGCCCATGTGCTTTCGGGCGCCAATGTGAACTTTCACGGGTTGCGCTATATTTCGGAGCGCTGTGAGCTTGGCGAGCAGCGTGAAGCGCTGATGGCGGTGACCATTCCGGAACAGAAGGGCAGTTTCCTGAAGTTTTGCCAGCTATTGGGCGGTCGGGCGGTCACTGAATTCAACTACCGTTATGCTGACGCGGATAACGCCTGTATTTTTGTCGGCATACGTTTAACCCGAGGCTTTGAAGAGCGCGATGAGATCCTCACCGAACTTGGCGCCAACGGTTATCAGGTAGTGGATTTATCCGATGATGAAATGGCCAAGCTGCATGTCCGTTATATGGTGGGGGGACGGCCGTCGAAGCCGCTGCGCGAGCGGCTGTTCAGCTTTGAGTTTCCGGAATCTCCCGGGGCGTTGCTGAAATTTTTGCATACCCTGGGCACGCATTGGAATATCTCGTTGTTCCACTATCGCAGCCACGGTACCGATTACGGCCGGGTATTGGCGGGCTTTGAACTCTCCGATCGGGAACCGGAGTTCGATCGCCACCTGTCGGCGCTGGGTTATGAATGTCATGATGAAACCCAAAATCCGGCGTTTCGGTTTTTTCTGCGGGGCTAGGAGTTAACGATCGAGCAATTGCCAGAAAGCGTCGATTAGCGGTTCCCGTAGGCGTTTTCTCTGCACGCACACCCCCAACGCCAGCGCGTCGACCACTGTGCCATGTTCCAGCGTTTGAATTCGGTTGCGTACCGGCTCGGGGCTGTTATCCACCACCACCTCGGGAATCAGCGCGATGCCGCAGCCGAGCGCGACCATGGAGACAATGGCCTCGTGTCCGGCCACGGTGGCGTAAATCAGCGGATTGGTAATGTGGTTGCTGCGAAACCAGCGATCGATGCGACGGCGTGCCGGACCATGCTCAGGTAAAATAAACGGCGTGTGGGACCAGTCCGGGTTTTCGGCCAGCGCCTGTGCGCGCACCGGGCAGGGCAGGGCCGGGGCGATGAGGATCATCGGAATGTCGCCGATCGGGGTAAAATCGATGCTGGCCGGCAGTATTTCCGGGTGGCCGGCGATTCCCAGATCGGCTTCATTGGACTGCACTTTATCCACGGCGTCGGCCGCGTCGCCGGTGGTCAGTTTTATTTCCACCAGGGGGTGTTCGGCACGAAAGCGATCGAGGATGGGCGGTAAGTGGCTGTAGGCGGCGGTGACGGAACAAAATAGCCGCAATTCGCCGCTCAGTGAAGGGCCGTGCTGCCCCAGGCGGTGACGCAACTGCTGGTATTGCAGTAATGTCTGCTGGGCAAATATTTTCAGCTGTTCGCCGGCGTCGGTTAACTGTACGGTTCGGTTATCGCGTAAAAATAACGTTTGACCGACATCCTCTTCGAGGCGCTGGATCTGACGCGATAGCGTGGAGGGGCTGACATGGGTTGCTTTAGCCGTGCGCCCGAAATGGCGGCTTTCCGCCAGATGAAGAAATAATTTCAGATCCCGTAGGTCCATCTTACGCCGCCTCTTGTAAGTATTGCAGAATATGCAACATCAGATTGTTAATATATCAATTTAAGCAACAACTTTCCTGCTATATAGTGGAGAGCATAAACATTCCCGCCGAGCGGGAATACCGTATCTCAGCGACAAAACACCCTATTTGGAGTCGTACCATGGCAAATTATTTCAACTCTTTAAACCTGCGCCAACAGTTGGCGCAATTAGGTAAGTGCCGCTTTATGGGCCGGGATGAATTTACCGATGAAGCGGGCTATCTGAAAGGTAAAAAAGTGGTGATAATCGGCTGTGGCGCGCAGGGTCTGAACCAAGGCCTGAACATGCGTGACTCCGGCCTTGATATTGCTTATGCCTTGCGCAAAGCCGCTATCGACGAAAAGCGTCCTTCCTGGCGCAAAGCCACGGAAAACGGCTTTAAAGTGGGCACCTATGAAGAACTGATCCCCGGGGCCGA
>JAATGH010000154.1 GCA_015654745.1 Enterobacterales bacterium | reverse complement strand
TCGCCGGTGAAGGCATCGCGATAGATGCGGTGATCGCCGATTTTATCGCGGGCGCGGCCGAAGCGCTCGCGCCCGCCAATGAGCAGGACCACTGGGATGTTATCGAAGGGCAGGGGTCGCTCTATCATCCATCCTATGCCGGCGTCAGCCTGGGGCTGTTGCACGGCGCCCAACCACACTGGCTGGTGATGTGCCACGAGCTGGGCCGCAAGCATACCCGTCATTTGCCTCATCATCCGCTGGTCAGCTTAGAAGAGTGTGTTCAGGCCAATCTCCAGGCTTCCCGTGTCACCAGTGCGGATGTGCAGTTGGCCGGTTTTGCCATTAACACCAGCAACGTCAGCGAAGTGGAAGCGAGGGAATATTGCCAGCGGGTCGCCAAACAATTCGGCGTGCCGGCCACCGATCCGGTGCGCTTCGGCATCGACGCCATCGCGGCCTTGCTGAACGAGCGCGGCTAATGCGCCCCCGGCACAGTGACACAAGGGTGTTGCCGTTGGCCGTATCTGGCTGTAATCAGGCAACCCGGAGCGGACGATGACGGAAAACACATTCACTGATGCGTTGGCCATGACTGAAACCGCCACCCGCCCGGTGCTGGCCATTAAGGACCTGAGCGTGAGTTTTAGCGGGCGTTCGGGCCGCCGGCAGGCGCTTAACGGCGTGTCCTTTACGGTGAACCCAGGTGAGGTGGTGGCGGTCGTCGGTGAGAGCGGCTCGGGGAAATCAGTTACCGCGCTGACCATCATGGGACTACTGGCTTCTTCTGCATATATTGACGGCGGCGAGATGGCGTTCAACGCCCGGGACGGCCGACAACATTCTTTGCTAGGCCTTAAGGAGGACGCGCTGCGCCGGCTACGCGGGCGCGAAATCGCCATGATCTTCCAGGAGCCGATGACCTCTCTCAATCCGGTTCTAAAAGTGCAGGATCAACTGACGGAAGCGCTGCTGGACCATCAGCTGTGTGATGCCGCGGCGGCAAAACAAAAAGCACGGACATTATTGCAGAAGGTCCGGATTGCTGATGTGGAGCGCGTCATGACCAGTTATCCGAATTCACTGTCCGGCGGCATGCGCCAGCGGGTGATGATTGCGCTGGCGCTGGCCTGCGATCCGCAGTTGCTGATTGCCGATGAGCCGACAACCGCCCTGGATGTCACGGTGCAGGCAAGAATTTTGCAGATTCTGCGCGATCTGCAGCGGCAAAACCATATGGCGGTGCTATTTATCACCCACGATATGGGGGTGGTGGCGGAAATCGCCGACCGGGTGGTGGTGATGTATCGGGGTGAAGTCGTGGAACAGGGCGGCGTTGCGCAGATCTTCTCGGCGCCACAGCATCCCTATACCCGCGCCCTGCTCGCGGCGGTGCCTAAACTGGGCGACATGCGCGACAATCCGTGGCCACGCGCCTTCCCGCTGGTAACCCGGCCGTCGGTTGGGGAGAGTGATCATAAAACCGCGCGCTACGATGTTCCCCCGTTGCTGGATGTTCGGGGCTTAAGCGTCTATTTTCCGGTACGCGGCGGCATTTTTTCGTCGGTGACCCATCGTGTCCATGCGGTAGAGCAGATCGACTTCTGCGTCTGGCCGGGTGAAACCCTGGCGATTGTCGGGGAAAGCGGCTGCGGCAAATCCACTACCGGCCGGGCCTTGCTGCGCTTGACGCACAGTGAATCTGAAAGCGTTCATTTCCAGGGGGAAGAGATCACCTTAATGTCGGATGGCGCGTTTCAATCAATGCGGCGTGAAATCCAAATGGTTTTTCAGGACCCCTATGCCTCGTTAAATCCCCGTCTGACCGTAGGATTTACCATTGCCGAACCATTGCTGCTGCACGGCCTGGTGAAATCCCTCGCAGACGCCACCCCGCTGGTACAGGAACTGCTGCGCAGTGTGGGCCTGCTGCCGGAACATGCCCGCCGCTATCCCCATGAGTTTTCCGGCGGACAGCGGCAACGCATTGCCATTGCCCGCGCCATGGCGCTTAAGCCCCAGGTGATTATTGCCGATGAGGCGGTTTCGGCGCTGGATGTCTCTATCCAGGCGCAGGTCGTCAATCTGATGATGGAGCTACAGCGCAACACCGGGGTAGCGTGGATTTTTATTTCCCATGATATGGCGGTGGTTGAACGGATTGCCAATCGTGTGGCCGTGATGTACCTCGGCCGTATTGTCGAAATCGGACCGCGTCAGGCGGTGTTCAATTCCCCCCGGCATCCCTATACCCAGCGATTGCTGGCGTCGGTCCCGGTCGCCGACCCCGCGCTGCGTGGCGAATACCGGTTTGATGATAAAGAATTACCGACGTCTTTGAAAAAAAACGGAACCGTGGTTCCCAAAATGCGCTATCGCCAGGAAGGCCCGCACCATTGTGTGGCCGACGAGGATTTTTCGCTCTGACTACGTCAAAAAAATTTAGCTGATATCACTTTTTCCCATGCCCGATTTTGCCTATCACTTTTACATCTGGAGAGACATCATGAAGCCCTTGTTTCGTCGTTCGGTCCTCGCCCTCGGGTTGTTCGGCCTGGCGCTGTCCGCAGCCGCGCAGGACCTGCATATTTCCATGTACGCCGACATTACCGGCATGGACCCGCACGATACCACCGATACCTTAAGCTATTCGATTCAGAGCGGCGTTTTTGAACGCTTGTTCCAGTTCGACAATAAGATGAAAGTCCTGCCGATGCTGGCGACCGCCTATACCAGCAATGATAATGCGACCGAATTCATATTGACCCTACGCCATGACGTGACCTTTCAGGACGGTACAGCGTTTGATGCGCAGGCGGTAAAGGACAATCTTGATCGCCTGGCGGATCAAACCAAAGGATTAAAACGTAACAGCCTGTTCAAAGTCATAAAAACCGTCACGGTAATGGCACCTGATCAGATTAAAATTACGCTCAACCAGCCGTTTGGCGCATTCATTAACACCCTGGCCCATCCTTCGGCGGTGATACATAGCGCGCAATCCCTGAAACAGTATCCGGAAGAGTCGCTGTTACGGTCTCATCCGGTGGGGACCGGACCCTTTACCTTTGCTGAATGGCAGCAGGGTAAAGAAGTGAAACTGGTGAAATACGCCAACTATTGGCAAAAGGGGTGGCCGAAAGTGGACAGCATCACCTTTTTCCCCACCCCGGAAGACTCCACTCAGGTGGCCAAGCTGAAGGCGGGGGAGGTTGATGCGGTATACCCGCTGCCGTCCGATCTGGTGGATACGGTGAAGAATGACCCGAACCTGGAGATCCAGCGCGATGCGGGCATTTATCTCTATTACCTGGCGCTGAATACCCAACATAAACCGCTACAGGATCTCCGCGTACGCCAGGCGATAAATTATGCCATCAATCGCGATATCTGGCTCAAAGTGGGGTTTGCCGGCATGGGAACTCCAGCAGATTCCGCCATGTCGCCCAATGTCCAGTTTCACCAAAAACAGATCGCACCGGATTATGTTTACAATCCCGAGCAAGCGAAAGCCTTGTTGAAAGCGGCGGGTTATGACCACGGACTGACCATGCAGCTCTGGGTCGCCAATAAGACCAGCTCCGTGCGCAGCGCGCAGTTCCTCAAACAACAGCTGGGCGCGGTGGGGATCCTGGTAAAAGTGGTACCGATGGATTCCGGCACCCGTGACGCCAAACTATGGAGCGTAAAGGATCCGGCAAAAGCCGAGTTCGATATGTACTTTGGCGGCTGGTCGCCTTCCACCGGCGATGCCGACTGGGCGTTGCGCCCGCTGTTCGCCTCCGAGTCCTGGGTCCCGACCGCCTATAACGTCTCTTATTACAGTAACCCCGCCGTTGATCAAGCGATCATGGCCGGTCTGCAAACCGCCGACCCCGCCAGGCGGGCCAAAGCTTATGCCCAAGCGCAAACGCTGATCTGGCACGACGCGCCGATTGTTTTCCTCGGTTCGCCGGATAACCTGGTGGGTAAAAAGAAAAACCTCTCCGGCGTCTATATGTTGGCAGACGGTTCGCTGGTGTTTGATCAGGCTGAATTTAAGTAACCAATCGGGGGCGCCATGTTGGCTTATTTTGTTAGGCGTATGCTGGAAATGATCCCGGTACTGTTGGCGATTTCCCTATTAGTGTTTGGTTTTATCAAATTGCTGCCGGGCGACCCCGCCCGCCTCTTTGCCGGCGAGGATGCCTCTCAGGAGGTGGTTGAGGCCGCCCGCCAGCATCTGGGGCTGAACCAGCCGCTGCCGGAACAGTA
>JAATGH010000490.1 GCA_015654745.1 Enterobacterales bacterium | reverse complement strand
GATTGTCGATGGCCTGTACCGCGCCGGCGGGCAGATTGCAGTCCACCAGCGCCTGCTGAATCACCTTTACCGTGGCGGCGTTGGTGCGGTGGGTTTCCTTGCCGCCGCGCAGGATCACCGCGTTGCCGGTTTTCAGGCACAGGGCCGCCACGTCCACGGTCACGTTGGGACGCGCTTCATAGATGACCGCCACCACGCCCAGCGGCACCCGGCGGCGTTCCAGCTTCAGGCCATTATCCAGCATACGCCCGTCGATCACCTGCCCCACCGGATCGGTCAGGCGGCAGACTTGGCGCACATCGGCCGCAATGGACGATAAGCGCGCCGGCGTCAGCAGCAGGCGATCGAGCAGCGCCTCGCTCAGGCCGCCGTGCCGTGCGTCCGCCATATCCAGAGCATTAGCCGCCAGGATGACGTCGGCATGTGCTTCCAGGCTATCGGCGATAACCATCAGCGCCCGATCCTTGGCCGCGGCGCTTAGCACCGCCAATTGCCAGGATGCCGCTTTGGCCGCTTTACCCATTTGCTCCAGCATACGCAACTCCTTAATAAACAATCATATCGTCGCGGTGGATCACCACCGGGCCGTATTCGTAGCCGAGAATGGCGCTGATCTGCTGGGAGTGTTGCCCGGCGATCATGCGCAGCGCGTCACTATTGTAGCGGCTGACGCCATGGGCGATATCCTTGCCATCCAGGCCGCGGATCCGCACCACCACGCCGCGGGAGAAATCCCCGGCCACGCTGCGGATCCCTTTGGGCAACAGCGAACTGCCCCGCTCCTTGATCGCCTGCAGCGCGCCGTTGTCCACGGTGATATCGCCGGCCGGCGGCGGTCCGAACAGCCAGCGCTTGCGGGTCTCCAATGGCATCTCCTGGGCATGGAAACGGGTACCCACCGGCAGCTCGGCCATCATATCGCCAATCACGCCCGGCCGGCTGCCGGCGGCAATCACCACGTCGATTCCGGCGCGGATGCCCACATCGGCAGCCTGGATTTTGGTGGCCATGCCGCCGGTGCCCAGTCCGGAAACGCTATCGCCGGCAATGGCGCGCAGGGCGTCGTTTATGGTATTGACCTCGGGGATCAGCTGCGCGTCCGGACTGGTGCGCGGGTCGGCGGTATACAGGCCGGCCTGGTCGGTTAACAGCAGGAGTTTGTCGGCGTCCGCCAGGATCGCCACAAGCGCCGAGAGATTGTCGTTATCGCCCACTTTGATTTCAGCGGTGGCGACGGCATCGTTTTCGTTAATAACCGGAACGATGCGGTTATCCAGCAGCGCGCGCAGCGTGTCGCGGGCATTGAGAAAACGTTCCCGATCTTCCATATCGGCGCGGGTCAGCAGCATCTGGCCAATATGTATGCCATAAATGGAAAACAGCTGCTCCCAAAGCTGGATCAGGCTGCTTTGCCCAACGGCCGCCAGCAACTGTTTTGAGGCGATGGTGGCGGGTAACTCCGGGTAACCCAGATGTTCCCGGCCGGCCGCAATGGCCCCGGAGGTGACTATCACGATCCGGTGCCCGGCGGTGTGCAGTTGCGCGCACTGACGCACCAGCTCGACAATATGGGCGCGGTTAAGCCGGCGGGAACCGCCGGTCAGCACGCTGGTGCCCAGTTTAACGACTAAGGTCTGGCTACCGTCCATTACATCTCTACCGTAAGTCGGATTAAATTTCGTGCCTAGTCTTCTGAAAAAAAATGATAGGCGGGTACGGTGGTTAGCGAGCCGTCAGGATAAACGGCTCGTCTTTAAAGCTATCCGCCGGTTCAAGCGTCATGTCCAGCGAAACGATATAGGTATTCAGGCGGGGGAAAAAAGCGCGCAGCGAGCTTTCCAGTTTTTCCAGCACCGCTTCTTCACTGATGTCCTGCTTACTCCACCGGCCTGATTTATCGAATTTACCGATATGGTAGGTATAGGTATAGCGGTTTTCATCTGCTTCGAGATCGATACACCAGCCCCAGAATTCCCGCAGCTCCGGCGAGGGTTGCATATTGATGCAAACAGCCAGGCAGTCGAAGAAAAAATGGTTATCGCTGCATTGCTCTTCACGGATATAGGGTCCGAGCGAGGTAAATCCCTTCATCAGCCTGCTTTTAGGATGTCCACTTACTAACGCCAT
>JAATGH010000248.1 GCA_015654745.1 Enterobacterales bacterium | reverse complement strand
TCACTGTCTAGTGCTTTTTCATACTTTTGATAGGTTTGATGACCCTTTGCTCATTTCCTACGCGCTTATCGCGCTTTTCCCGCTAACCAAACCCATTACAATGTTATTTTCGCCTATATCGCCCCTCATTCAGGGCCAAAGGCCGTTGGCGGCGTCCGGGCTGCCGGCTATAAACGGCCGCTGAGGTAATATCCGACAAAACGTAGTAACTTGAGCTGACGTCGAAGACGGCTGGGTTGGCTAAACAACCGGTACAGCCACTCCAGGCCCATACGCTGCCAGAGCTTAGGGGCACGCTTGACCTGGCCGGTAAAAACGTCGTAGGTCCCGCCCACCCCCATATAAAGCGCATTGGGGTAACTGGCGCGGCACTCAAACATGAAATTTTCCTGTTTGGGCGAGCCCATGGCCACCGTTACGATAGCCGCGCCGCTGGCGTTTATTCTGGAAAACAGCGCGGGCCGATCGGCGGGGCTAAAGTAGCCATCCTGAAGCCCGACGATATTGACATTCCATTTCGCACGCAGCAGAGCCGCGGTTTGATCCAGGATTGCCGGCCTGCCGCCAATTAAAAAAACCGGCGTCCCTTCCTGGCCCGCGCGCGCCATAATCCCTTCCCATAAATCGACACCGGCGATACGGGAAATCGCGGCGGCAGGATATTTTCGGCGAATGGAACGGACAATGCTGATGCCGTCGGCATACTTATACTCAGCGGCATGCAGCAAGCTCGCCAGAGAAGCATCCCGCTCCGCGGTAAGGACTTTCTCCGCATTAATCGCCACCAGACAGCCGATTTTAACCATGGGGCCGCCAAACAGGTAATCGACAAACTGCCGTTGATCGAGAAAGCCCCAAATAGCCAAGCCGCGAATGTGATAGTGTGGAATTCCGTCTATGTTATCCATTTATTATCCTTTCAGAGGCAAAGGCAACTTACAATGCCCCTGTCGACTCGGGCGGATGGCGGGGCCGGATCAACCCCGCGCGATCAAGCATGAAAAACATCAGCTTGGCCAACAACAGGCAAAGACCAAATATCAGGCCAAAAAACACCACCCGCGAGACAAAAGCATCCACCCCTTCACGGGCCAAGACAATGAGATTGAAGATAGCGCCAAAACAAAACGCCTGTAACACCGCCGAGCGATAACGATTTGTCGCTCGCTTGGCCTGATCGTACAGCGTATCGAATCCTTTGAGGATCAACCCCACCACGATCGCCCCCAGGGGAATGAACGCGACGCCGCCCATGACCACCAGCGAACCGATTAAGGTGGGAGAAATCGCCAGGCCGGAGTGGTTGTCCAACACCGACCAGGTAAAATAGTTGGCCGTATTGAGAACCAGGTTGGGCCGGTCGGGCCACACCCAGCCGGGGATAAACACATAGAAATCGCGCATTATCGGCGCCAAACCCTGGAAGTCGATTTTATCGTAGTTTTGTAATAGCAGCGCCAGATTTTCCCACGGCGAAAACGTATCGCGCGTGAGGTATAGAAAGGTGTAAAACCCCTCGTCGCCGCTGACGTTCAGGCCATAGCGTTTTAACGCCAGCCAGAACATGCCCACCACGGCCACCAGCCCGGCGCCGCCAAGCACCCACAGGCTAATCCAGCCCCGCTGGATGCCGATAAATAAAAACAGGGCGAACGCAATGATAATATTGGCCCGCGTCCCGCCCACCACCATATACGTAAATATACCAAATGCCACGGTCGCGCACAGAAACAGCAGCCAGCTGCGCCGGGTGGGATTGAGGAAATAAATAATGAGCATGGCAGGGATAAAAAAGTAGAAAAAACGCTTAAGCGCAATCCCAGACACGTCTTTGGAAAAGATCTGGCTGTAGGACTGCAGGCGGAAAAGTAAAAAACCATTGTGGAAAAAGAAGAAGCCTACCGTGCCGACGGCGGTTAACGCTAACAGAATCCAGGTCAGGTTCGTCTCCACCCGGTTCAGGCTAAGCCGCGGGGAGCGCGACGAATCGGTCCGGGCAAACCAGTGAATTTTATAGCTCACATAGTAGATAGCATAAAACGCGGTGGCGGCCAGCAGAGCCTCCAATAGGTAGCCAACCGGCACGATCTTGACGTTGAAACGGAACGCCAAGAGACAGGTTAACGGAAATCCAAGATAAAACGTCAATAAATAAAGCAATGAAAAGAGCACGTTGAAACTAAATTTGGTTCGCCGCAGCTCCCGATAGGTCAGGGTCAGCACAAAGAGTAGCGATAGCAGGTATATCACCAGCATTCCGCCGAACTGGGCCAGGGTCATGACGCGGTTCCCGCCGCCACGGCCAGCGCCCGTCGCCAACCCGCCAGGTAATTGGGATAAAAAAAGGCAATCTGCTTTTTATCCACACCGGCCAGTTGCCGCTTCGCCTCGGCCACTACCGCCCGATCGAGCGGATCGCCGTCGAACAATACCGGGATCTGTTGCTCGGCCAAATCCTGCCAGAACGGATTCCGCCGGCTTAGGACGAAAGGTATGCCGAACTGGATTAACAGGCACAGCGTGCCTATTCCTTGCTGGCGATTAAACAGGAAATAGCCCACATCGCAGCGGCGCAGCAGGGCAAGATAATCAGCAAATGCCAGCGGTTCGGTTAACAGCTGCAGGTTCCCGGCGGCAAAACAGGTCTCCCCCTTGGCGCGTACCCGGGCAATATATTCCTCATTGTGGGCCGGATAACCCAGTGGCACAATCACCCGCACGTCGGCGCCAAATTGCCGATGGATGGCCTGCAAAGCCTCCAGATGTCGATTCGTGGCATCCCCTGAATTACCCACCAGTACGGTAAAATTGCCATCCGCCGCCGACCTCGGCCGTTCAAAACAGAGATCCGGGTCCATGCGGGTCGGAAAATACAGCGGTGAAGCCGGCACCCCGGGATGGCGCCGCCGGTAAACCATAAGGTCGCCCTGGGTAGCGAACACGTGGCCAAGGCGGCCCTGCGCGCGGCGGCGCAGCAAATAAAACAGCCTATGCCGCCAGTGTCGAGATTCCTCATAGAGGTCGGCGCCCCAGATATGCCAGCTGACCCGAGCCGGAGCGATTTTGCCCATGAGCAGGGCGAGCCAGAGTCCCGGATTAAACTGCCCATGCAGGAAAAAACGCGCCGCCGGCTCGCCAACGGCGCGGTCGACCACCGCGCTGGCCAACGTGCGCTTATCGGCAAAAGTAGCGATAGTCAGGCGCGTAAATGCGGCGAAGGGCTCGGTGTTAGCACTTACCAACATAAACTGACTGACCAGCGGGGCAGGAAGATCTTCGGCCAGCTGGTCATTAAAAAAACGCAGCACCGTCAGGTTATGATGGGGTATGTCCGAGCCGAGCACATGAATTAGTTGGGTCATTTTTTCCTGCAATATAGGATGAACACACCGCCGCAAAGGACAAAATACGTAACATAGGTTGCCATATACGCCTGGGTCGCGCCAAGCGCGCCATGGAGGGGGATTAGCCAATGGGAAAAAGCGGTCAATAACAGAAACTGACTGATTTCCGTTAGCAGATAAAAACGCAGCGAAGCTTTGGCAATCACCAAGTAGCCAAAAACGTAAGCGCCCACTTTCAATACATCCCCGACCAGCTGCCAGGCGAAGAGATCGCGCATCGGCTCGAACTGGGTTGAAAACAGCAACCGGATGGCAACATCCCTCAGCAGCCACAATACCCAACTTATCGCCGCGACGGCAGGCAGCACAAACCGCAATGAGCGGGCAATCTCCTGACTGATTGCCCGCTTGTCCGTAAGTCGCGACAAGGTGGGCAAGAGATAAACGGTAAACGAGGCGGTAATAAACTGTAAATAAGCATCGGAGATACTGCTGACCCCTTGCCACATACCCACTTCGTTCCAGCTAAACCGGTGCGCCAGCAGATTTCGCATCATGATGTAGGCAACCGGCAGGGTGAACGACGTCATTAGCGCCATCAAGGTGAATTTGCCGAGCTGGGTCGCCAAAATCCGGTCCCAGGCCGGCCGCAAATCACTCAGGCACACTTGCCGGCGCCGCAAGAGTATCAACGTGGCCGGAATAACCGTGATGGCCGGAACGACGGCCAGCCCCACCAGCGCGCCCGCATAGCCGTGCCACTGGTAACAAAGAAAAAAGGCGCCGGCACCCAGGACGCTGCCAAAGCTGACGGCCAGCGCATTTCCCGCCGCATCGCGAAACCCCTTGAGAATAGCCAGCGCCAGGTTGGCATAGGCAATACCCAATTGGATAAAGGCCACCGCCCGCACGACATGACGATAGCCGGCATGGCCAAACAAACCTTGGCTGATCGGCCCGGCCGCCGCCAGGAACACCACCGCCACCAGCGCAGAGAACCCCAACACCATCGCGGAACCGGTGCCCAGGACGGCGCGCAGCTGTTCCGGCTGCCGCTGGTATTGCGCAACATATTTGGTAATGCCGTTGAAAATCCCCGCACCGGACAACACCCCAAGCACGGTGACCAGCTGACGGAAATTACCCGCCTGGCCTACCCCCGCGGGTCCAAAGGTCACCGCTAATAATTTTACCACCAGCAGTCCGACGCCGATCTTCACCAAGGTTGATCCGGCCGTCCACAGCGTAGCCCTTGCCAGCGACATATCAGTCAGGACAACGGTGAAAAAACTGGTTAATGGCGTCAATCACCTGGTATTGCTGCGTATCGGATAAATTATAAAACAGCGGCAGCCGCACCAGACGCTGGCTTTCCCGGGTGGTAAACCGATCTGTGCCGTTAAAGCGGCCAAAACGCAGCCCTGCCGGGCTGTCATGCAGCGGAATATAATGGAATACCGTCAGGATATCCGCCGCTTTCATATGATTGATAAACGCCGTACGGTCAGCAAAATCCCGTAGTTTAAGATAAAACATATGGGCGTTTTGCAGACAGCCCTCAGCCACGACGGGCAGCTCGATACGGCCCGCGTCGGCCAGCGGCTGTAGCCGCTCGCGATAGCGGTTCCACAGGATAAGCCTACGCTGGTTGATGATCTCGGCCGCGTCCAGTTGTCCCCAGAGATAAGCCGCCTGTAGGTCGGCCATCAGGTAGCTGGAGCCGATGTCGCGCCAGGTATATTTATCCGCTTGCCCACGGAAAAACTGGCTGCGATTGGTACCCTTTTCACGAATGATCTCCGCACGGTCAATCAGGGCGGGATCGTTGATCATGGTTGCGCCGCCCTCACCACCGGCGGTGTAGTTTTTGGTTTCATGGAAACTATAGCAGCCGATATGTCCGATGGTGCCCAAAGGTTTGCCGCGATATTGCGCCATTACCCCCTGGGCGGCGTCTTCAATGACCGCCAATCCATATTGGTGCGCCAGGGCCATGATGGTGTCCATTTCGCAGGCGATGCCGGCGTAATGCACCGGCACAATGGCACGGGTTTTGGCGCCGATCGCCGCTTCGATCAGCTGCTCGTCCATGTTCATGGTGTCGGGACGGATGTCGACAAACACGATAGTCGCGCCGCGCAGCACAAACGCATTGGCCGTGGAAACAAAGGTATAGCTGGGCATGATAACTTCATCGCCAGGCTTGATATCCAGCAGGATCGCCGCCATTTCCAGCGACGCGGTACAAGACGGGGTAAGCAGCGCCCGCGGGCTGCCGAAACGCTGCTCTAGCCAGCGTTGACAGCGTTTGGTAAAGTCTCCATCGCCGCACAGCTTGCCGCTGCCGAGCGCCGAGCGCATAAAATCCAGTTCGGTGCCCACCACCGGCGGGGCGTTAAATGGAATCATATATTCACCTGTAAAGCCAATAGGCGGTGCCGTCAATATTGGCCCCGCACGCAATATAGAGCCTTAATGCGGCTACGTTGCCGATCTGGGTGGCAACCCGCAGGCGTGTTTTGTTATTTTCCCGGCACCAGCCGCACGCGGCGTAAAACAGCGCCCGGCCGATACCGCGTCCGGTCAAGCCCGGCTGAACCGCCAGCAGTCCGATTCTCGCCTCGCCTTCGCCGTCGGCGCGCAGCGTCACCATCCCCAGAAGAGCGTCCACCGACCCAATGACCAGGCAAATATCATCGAAGGTGCCTTGAACCGCCTTTTCCGCCCATAAGGCATAAAACCGGCGGCAATCCGCTTGCGGGTACCAGGGCTCGCGAAACCGGCTTAACGTAAAAGAGGATGATGCCAGCCGCCTTAGCGCGGGGATATCCTCAATACCGGCCACCCGCGGGGCATCATCACTGCGCGCCGTTGCGCCGGATAAATTTTCCCCTGCGCCGGCCCCAAGGCTCTCCAAGAAACAACTGCAATCAATCTCCCCCTCCGCCAGCCTAAAGCCCAGCGCCGCAAGCGCGTCCAGTAGTTCCGTGGCCTTGGCCGGGACTTTGGCTTGTATGACCTGGTATGCGGCCAAATCAGCATTCAGCAGAGGGCCGCAGTTGGGTTCGAAGCATAACCTGGCGCTGGAGACGCCGAAAAAGTCGCTCTCCCAGCCCAGAGGTTCTACTTTGGCGCGCAAGGACATGAGTTCTACCTCATCATGATGGTCCACTGCCGGTGAAATATTAAGCGGCTACGGCAAGCCTACCGCCAGACCCCTTTGGTGTCGACGATCCAGCGCTGGGTAATCCCGGAGGGATGGCGCGCCTTGAATTGCCGGTGATCCACCAGCATGACCAGTACGTCGGCGCACTGCAAGGCGCTATCCAGCCCGGTTAAAACGGCATGACCCGCCAGCGCTGGCGGAAGTTGCTCCACATAGGGTTCGACGACCAGCGTCCGCCCAGGATGCCATTCGGCAATCCGCCGGGTAATGGATACCGCCGGGCTTTCACGCAAATCGTCGATATCCGGCTTAAACGCCAGACCGAAACAGGCGATAATCAGCTCGCCGGCGCGTTTGCCACTGGCTGCCAGGCAATCAGCCACCGCGGCTTTAACGCGATCGATCACCCACTGTGGTTTCGCATCGTTCACCAACCGGGCGGTATGGATCAACCGCGCATGTTGGGGATTTTGCGCGACGATAAACCATGGATCCACGGCGATACAATGCCCTCCCACGCCGGGACCGGGCTGGAGAATATTCACCCGTGGATGCCGGTTGGCCAACCCGATCAGCTCCCAGACGTTGATCCCTTGATCGGCGCAAATCACCGACAGTTCATTGGCGAAGGCAATATTCACATCGCGAAAGCTGTTTTCGGTCAATTTGCACATCTCCGCGGTGCGCGCATTGGTTATCACGCACTCCCCTTCGAGAAAAATACGGTAAAGTTCACAGGCGCGGGCGGAACATCGGGCGGTCATGCCGCCAATAATCCGATCGTTTTTAATCAATTCCACCATTACCTTGCCTGGCAGCACGCGCTCTGGGCAATAGGCAATATTGATATCAGCCTGTTCGCCCGCCGTCTGCGGAAAGCACAGGTCCTGGCGCGCACTGGCCAGCCACTGCGCCATTTGCTCGGTGGTTCCGACTGGAGAAGTGGACTCAAGAATGACCAAATCTCCTTTTTTTAATACCGGCGCCAGCGAGAGCGCGGCGGCCCGAACATAGGTTAAATCAGGCTCATGCCCCTCGCCAAACGGCGTAGGAACGGCAATCAGGAAAGCATCGGCAGCCACCGGTTCGCACACCGCGGACAGATAACCCCCATCGACCGCACGCCTGACCACCTCATCCAAATCCGGTTCGATAATATGAATTTGGCCACGGTTGATGATATCAACCGTCCGTCGGTTCACATCCACGCCCACCACTTGCTTGCGACGAGAAGCAAACGCCGCGGCGGTCGGCAGACCGATGTAGCCCAGCCCGATAACGGAGATTGTGTCGAAACTCATACTTTCACCTGGTTATTTTTTAATGCATCGATAATTCTCTGACAAGCCTGTCCGTCACCATAAGGGTTATGCGCTCTGCTCATGGCCTGATACTCATCGATATCGGTTAATAGCTTGGAAACGGCTTCCTGGATGGTTTTCGGATCGGTACCCACCAGCAAGACGTTGCCCTTGAAGTCCATGGCCACCTCGGTGGGCTGGCCGCCGCGCGTGGCGTGGCCGCGCCAGACGCCGTCGTCGCCCTTCACCAGGTTGGTTACGGCCGAGAAGCCGGCTTTTTCGATGTGCTCGCGGGCCTGGCCTTGGGTGAAAGAGGTGTGGCCGGCCTTG
>JAATGH010000346.1 GCA_015654745.1 Enterobacterales bacterium | reverse complement strand
GAAATGGGCAAGTTGTTGGGCGAGGCGGAGGCGGAGGTCGAATTATCGGCCGCGATCTTTGAGTATTACGTCGAAAACGCCGAGCAGCATCTGGCGCCGGAGAAGCTGCCGTCAAAGGATCCGGCGGTAATCGAGGCTTGGCTGGTGCACGAGCCCCTGGGTATCATCCTGGCTATAGAACCGTGGAATTTCCCTTACTATCAAATCGCGCGTATCATCGCGCCGCAGCTGGCCGCCGGCAACGTAGTGGTGCTTAAGCACGCCTCCAACGTGCCGCAATCCGCCGATATGTTCGAGAAGCTGATGCTGGAGGCTGGTCTGCCGGTGGGCGGATTCAAGAACCTTTACGCGACCCGCGATCAACTCGAGACCATTATTAACGATCCGCGCGTCCACGGTGTCGCGCTGACCGGCTCGGAGGACGCAGGGGCCGTGGTCGCGTCGCAGGCCGGCAAGGCGTTGAAAAAATCCACCATGGAATTGGGCGGCGCCGACGCCTTCGTGGTGCTGGAGGATGCCGACCTGGACAAGGCGGCCAAGTGGGCGGTGTTCGGCCGCCACTGGAATGCCGGCCAGGTGTGCTGCTCGTCCAAGCGTATCATTGTGGTCGAAGCCGTTTACGATGCCTTCATCGAGAAGTACAAGGCCGGCGTGGCCCAGCTCAAGGCCGGCGATCCGCTGGATCCCGCCACAACCCTGGCGCCATTATCCTCTCAGGGCGCGGCCGACGATGTGCGCAAGCAGGTGGACGAAGCCGTTGGTCATGGCGCGACCGCGACCGTGATCGGCGCCAAAGTGCCGACCCACGGCGCCTTCGTGCAGCCGGTATTGCTTACCGGACTGACGACCGACAATCCGGCCTATTACTGGGAATTCTTCGGGCCGGTATCGCTGGTGTTCAAGGCCAAGGATGAGGCGCAGGCTATTGCCATCGCCAACGACTCCCCGTTCGGGCTGGGCGGTTCGGTGTTTACCCAGGATATCGAACGCGGCCGCAAGGTCGCCGCGCAGATGTCCACCGGCATGGTCTATATCAACCACCCGACCGCGGTGAAGGCCGACCTGCCGTTCGGCGGTGTGCGCCGTTCAGGCTACGGCCGCGAGCTGATCGGCCTCGGTCTCAAAGAATTCGTCAATCATAAATTGATTGGCGTAACCGATATCGACGGCGGCTTCTAATCTTCACCCAGCCGGCCCGGTATTGACTCCGGGTCGGCATATTTTCCTGATATGCCCAAAATCCACCGGTCGAACTATCCCAAGTATCTTGCAAGAAAAATTGACCAGATAGGTTAATGGATAAATATTATTGCATATAATCTCTTTTTCAATTTAGGTCTATATATGGAAAGCGAGATCGACGCCATGCCGAAAATTTCATGTTTTTTTCTTGATACGCGATGAAGCAACCGCGGGATCTGCTGGTAAAGGGATAGGGCGTTTAATGTCATGATTATAATAGAGAATGTAATAAAATATTTATCTTGGGATTTCGCCGTCGCCAAAAAAGGCATAATAAAGTCACTCATTATCGGCCCCGCGGGTCAACGTCGTTTTAATAACTCTCACATCGCTTCGCCGCCAGACTGGGGATAGCATTTTCACCTCTTGTACTTAAGATAATCTATACCTACTATTTCTCCTTGGGATAAAAATAATTTCTATTATAAAAATTGATACAAAGCATGAATCATTAGTTAAGCTTTATACGCGGTAAATTAAAAGAATTATTGGAATCAACGCACTTTCCAATTGTGCGAGACGGGTATTTTGCCAAAAAATTTCAATGAGGCACAAGGAGGCTTCTTTTGGGTAAAAAAAAGACTGATAATATTGATAGCCGTACACCGCAGCGCGTGCAAAACGAAGTGTGTTTCAGACACATCAAAATTGCCGATAAAACTCGCGTGGCGGAGCGCTTTTGGCGCATCCGGTTTACAGGGTCGGATCTACGGGGTTTCAACTCACCTGCTTTTGACGATCACATCAAGCTGTTCTTTCCCGATCCGGCTACGGGCGTGCTGAATCTGCCGGAAGTGACGGCGGAAGGCGTCGTCTGGACGGGGGGAGTCCGTCCTTTGGCGCGCGATTATACACCACTGGAATTTGACGGTGACCATACGTTGACGCTGGATTTTTATATCCACAAGAGCGGCTTGGCCAGCGACTGGGCCGAGCATGCACGGCCGGGCGGCGAGTTGGTTATCGGCGGTCCGCGGGGATCGGTAATAGTACCTGATGATTACCATTTTCAACTTTACGTTTGTGATGAAACGGGCCTACCGGCGTTCAAGCGCCGCAAGCCGGCTATCAACGCTGAGCAACTCCATTTGTTTGCCTATACGGAAGAATCTACGGGACGTAGCTATCTGGACGATCTTGATGGCGTTGACGTTAACTGGCTGGGGACCGGAATGATGCATACTGATAATCTCGGCACGCTCATTGGCGCCCTGGATAATGTCTCTTTGCCGACGGATGACTACTTCATTTGGTTAACCGGCGAGGGTGCCACGGTTAAAATGCTGAGCGATTATTTTACCCAGCGCCGCGGCTGTGATCCGGCTTTCGTCCGCGCGATCGCTTATTGGCACCATAAGTAAAATTATAATCAATTCCCTGCTGCCCGTACGGCCTTAGGGAAAGCATATATTTATTGTCGTTTAGGTATTTCATCGATATTTGATTGTTGGGCACGACCGAAAGCTTTGAGAAAGGTCACTACCGCTATTCCCACCCAATGATCTCGTTGCGCAGCCGAAGGCTGCGCATCTGGATGCGTCAGGCATTCCATCTGACTCTCACCGCGCAATAGACTGACGAACAACGCAGCTGCGGTATCGGCACCTACCGAATTGATGTCGAGTTCCCCAGATTGCGCCGCGCGCCAAACCAAGCTTCGGCTAGGTTCTCGCCCCTTGGGGTTCTTACACTCTCCCTGAATGCTCCCTGCGCCGGCCTGCATCAAGATCCTATCGGGCATTTCTTTAAATAACCTTTCTCTATTCACATGCAAAAATTGCAGTGCGGCCTGCTGGCGGTGACAAACGGCGGCTTTGTGAAGCCACTCAATGTTTATCAAGACAAGATCACTAAAGTTCGGCCAAAATTGATATGAATCAATATTAATTTCTTATGAAAGATGTTTAATCTTCATACGAAACTAAAAGGGTTTCACTTATGATCTTCAATATTCAGCGTTACTCGACCCATGATGGTCCAGGCATCAGAACAGTGGTGTTCTTAAAGGGGTGTTCGCTCGGATGCCGTTGGTGCCAAAATCCTGAAAGCCGTTCGCGTAAAAAAGATATTCTGTTTGATGCCAGACTCTGTCTTGACGGGTGCGATCTCTGTCAACAAGCTGTTCCTGAAATCATTGAAAGAACCCTAAATGCGATAGTTATCGATCGTGCAAAAATAGAAGAAAAGCATTTCGACAAGCTGCAGGATGTATGCCCCAGTCAGGCTTTGACCGTGTGCGGGGAGGAAGCCGATGTAGATAAAATCATGTCTACCGTTTTGCGAGATCAGCCCTTCTATCAACGCAGCGGCGGTGGCATGACGATATCGGGCGGCGAGCCCTTTATGTCACCAGATACTGCCCTGGAGCTCTTTAAACGCAGCCGTGGGCAAGGCATACATACAGCCGTCGAAACATGCTTGCACGTGCCTTGGTCTTACATTGCCCCCTCGGTGCCTTATATTGATTTATTCCTTGCCGACCTAAAGCATGTCAATGCCAAGGTGTTTACGCAATGGACTGATGGTTCGGCATATAAGGTTATGGACAACCTTAAAAAACTTGCAAAGGCAGGAAAAAAAACGGTCGTTCGGGTGCCCTTGATCCCTCAATTCAATGCTGATAAGGATTCAATAACCTCAATAATCGATTTTGCAGCGGATGAACTGGATGTTTTAGACATTCATATACTTCCTTATCACACCTTGGGCATGAACAAATATTTATTGTTAAATCAACCATATCTTGCGGCTAAAAAACCACTTGATGACCCTGAATTGCTCGAGTTTGCCGAAAACTATGCTCAAGAAAAAGGGCTGAAAGTTACCTGGAGAGGATAATTCCATGACAACGTTAAATCTAGAAACGTTGAGTGAACGTATTAAGGTGCATAAAAGTTCACTCATTCATATTGTGAAACCTCCGGTATGTACGGAACGCGCGCAGCATTATACGGCGGCATATCAGTCTCATCAGGATAAACCCATTTCGGTTCGTCGCGCGCTGGCGTTGGCCTATCATTTGTCAAATCGCACTATCTGGATTAAACATGATGAATTGATAGTGGGTAATCAGGCAAGTGAAGTGAGGGCCGCCCCCATTTTTCCCGAATACACCGTAAATTGGATTGAAAACGAAATTGACGACCTGGGCGATCGGCCCGGCGCCGGCTTTTCAGTCAGCGAAGAAAATAAGCGTATCCTTCACCTTGTTTGCCCATGGTGGCGCGGGCAGACGGTACAGGATCGCTGTTATGGCATGTTTACCGACGAGCATAAAGAACTGCTCGCCACGGGCATCATCAAGGCTGAGGGCAATATGACCTCGGGGGATGCCCATCTGGCCGTGAACTTCCCATTGCTTCTTGAACAAGGAGTTGATGGTTTACGCGCAAGGGTATCGGCGCGGCGTTCACGTATCAATCTGACCGTTCTGGATGATCTTCACGGCGAACAGTTTTTGCAGGCCATTGATTTAACGTTGGAAGCCTTGAGTCATCATATCGAGCGTTATGCCGATCTGGCAAGAAGAACGGCGGCTAAAGAATCCCGTTTTTCCCGTAAGGAAGAACTCTTATTGATCGCGGAAAATTGTGATTTGATCGCTCATGAGCCGCCCCGGACGTTTTATCAGGCATTACAATTATGTTATTTTGTCCAGCTTGTTCTGCAAATCGAATCGAACGGTCACTCCGTTTCTTTCGGTCGCATGGATCAATACCTTTACCCGTATTATCGTCGTGATGTTGAACTCGAACAGACTCTTGGCCGTGAAAAGGCTATCGAGCTGCTACAAATCTGCTGGCTTAAGTTGCTAGAAGTTAATAAAATTCGTTCGGGCTCGCATTCAAAAGCCTCGGCCGGAAGTCCCCTTTATCAGAATGTGACAATCGGTGGACAAAAGCTGATCAATGGCGAAGCCGTTGACGCCGTTAATCCCTTATCCTATGCCATTCTGGAATCCTGCGGACGCCTGCGTTCCACTCAGCCCAATCTCAGTGTCCGCTACCATGCGGGCATGAGTGATGATTTCCTGGATGCCTGTGTGCAGGTTATACGTTGTGGCTTCGGCATGCCGGCATTCAATAATGATGAAATTGTCATTCCAGAATTCATCAAGCTGGGCGTTGAAAGGGAAGATGCCTATGATTATGCCGCCATAGGCTGCATTGAAACGGCGATAGGCGGGAAATGGGGTTACCGTTGTACGGGCATGAGCTTTATTAACTTCGCGCGGGTGGTGCTTGCCGCACTGGAAGGCGGCCGTGATGCAACCAGTAAAAAAGTATTCTTGCCGCAGGAATATGCTCTTTCCAAAGGTAATTTCGAGAATTTCAACCAGGTCTTGGATGCATGGGATAACCAGATTAAGTATTACACACGTAAATCTATCGAGATTGAATATGTGGTAGATACGGTTCTGGAAGAAAATGCCCATGATATTCTCTGCTCAGCGCTAGTGGATGACTGTATCGAACGCGCAAAAAGCATCAAGCAGGGCGGGGCAAAATACGATTGGGTATCGGGATTACAGGTGGGTATCGCGAACTTGGGCAACAGTCTTGAAGCCGTCAAAAAATTGGTATTCGACGAGGGCGTTATTGGTCAGCAAGCTCTTGCCCACGCATTGGAAGATAATTTCGACGGTCTTGGCGGTGAACAATTACGTCAGCGTCTGATCAATAACGCACCTAAATACGGTAATGACGACGAAAGTGTTGATGAACTTCTGGTGCGAGCTTACCAGACGTATATTACTGAAATTAAAAAATATCATAACCCGCGCCATGGGCGAGGCCCGATTGGCGGTAATTATTATGCCGGTACATCTTCTATTTCGGCGAACGTACCGTTTGGCGCGGCAACCATGGCTACGCCGGATGGCAGAAAAGCGAAAGCCCCTCTGGCCGAGGGAGCAAGCCCGGCATCGGGTACCGATCATCTGGGCCCTACCGCCGTTATCAGCTCGGTTGGCAGGTTGCCGACCGGATCCATTCTTGGCGGCGTGCTGCTGAATCAGAAACTCAATCCCTCGACGCTTGATAACGTCGGCGATCGTCAGAAACTTATGTTACTGCTCCGGACATTCTTTGAGGAATACAAAGGTTGGCATATTCAGTATAATATTGTTTCCAGGGAGACCCTGGTTAAGGCTAAACAACATCCTGACCAATATCGTGATTTGGTGGTGAGAGTCGCCGGCTATTCAGCCTTTTTCACCGCCTTGTCTCCAGACGTCCAGGATGATATTATCGCCAGTACAGAACATACGCTATAAGTTCTTATTATAAGAAAAACAGCGGCCGATTATCGGTCGCTGTTTTTTTGTATTTATTTTTTTCTAGCTTTAATTATGTGAATCTTTATCGTTTTGAACTATAAAATTGCTGAAGGCAGGGTATATACCTAGTTATCCAAGGGTTGTTGAAT
The DNA here is from genome assembly GCA_015654745.1 of Enterobacterales bacterium. GTDB lineage: Bacteria > Pseudomonadota > Gammaproteobacteria > Enterobacterales > Enterobacteriaceae > Acerihabitans. Next base: position 21,822 of record JAATGH010000346.1, on the reverse strand, counting down.
CGAATGCATTGCGCCAGTCTTGTTCAAATTTTTCTACTGCGGCCTTCACGGCCGGTGTTGAAATAAATTGTTCGGCGACATCCACCGGTAATGTCACTGATTGACAGCCCACAAGAAGACAATCGAGCACCTGACGCGGAGTTTTGAAACTGGCGGCAAGCATTTTAGTCTGTGGCGCATGCTGGGTTAATAAACGCTGCAGTTCCGTAACCGTCTGAATGCCGTTGCCCCCTTGGGCATCCAGCCGGTTAACATAAGGCGCGATATACCCAGCGCCAGCCAGGGCACCGAGCAAGCCTTGACCGGCCCCGTAAACGGCGGTGCCAAGGGTCATGATCCCTTCGTCACGCAGCGCTTTTATTGCGACCAGCCCTTCGGATGTAACGGGAATTTTAACCACCAAATCTTCAATCGCATGAGTAAGTTTTCTGGCTTCCACGATCATCTCGTCCGCCGTGGCGGCCAGGACTTGAGCAAAAAGACGGCCTTTACCCCCTAAGGCGTCGCGAAGCGCGGGTAACACTTCCCAAATAGGTTTTCGTCCGCTTGCAATGATGCTGGGATTTGTCGTCACCCCGGCGAGTGGTAACACCCGGGCCAGGCGCTTAACTGCCGCCACATCAGCCGTATCCAGATAGAGTTCCATGGTTATTTCCCCTCAGAAAGTGTGAGTTGTGGCAAACTTTGAGAATTATAGTGCTCACCGTGCCATTTTGTTTTGATAGGCATCAAATAATGCTTCATTCGAAAGTATATTGATCTCTGTATAAAAACAAAATGAGTGGACGCCTTTGGCGGCACAGGCAATATCGCAAATCTGGACGTCTGTAGATTATAAATTTCTGACAACGCGGTGAGCGATTAATCGGGATAGGCATGCTGCCTATCATCTCCGACCAAATCCAGCTGAATACCTTTCTGCCTTAACTGCTGTTGATACTCCATGGAAAGCAGGTTATCCGTGATCACACGATTAATCTGGCCGGCGGAACCCAGGGAATAAGGCTGGATTTGTCCGAACTTTGAAGAATCGGTAAGTGCGATTGTTTCCACGCCTTTTGCCAGCACGGCGCCGATGACATCGCAACGCATCATATCTCTACCTGTAAATCCTGTTTCAGCAACATAACCATCAATACCGATGAACGCCTTATTGAAATGGACCTGCTGGATACATGAACGGGTTAAAGGCCCAACCACGGATTCGCTTTGTTTCTGATAGAGGCCTCCGAGGATAATGACGTCGCATTCCGTCTCTTTCAATAGATTGACTATGTAGTGACTAACCGTAATAAGGGTCACTTTTTTCATTGCGGCGAGATGGCGCGCCAGCAGTGCATTGGTACTTCCGCCTTCAATAAATACGGTCTCGCCATCATTAACGAGAGACGCCGCATATTCTGCCAGTTCTTTTTTCAACTGAAAATTAGTCAGCATACGCGCATCAACGTCGTCGCTTTCGTAAGCAACCGCGGAACCATGAACACGTTTGAGATAACTGCGTTTTTCAAGGATGTTGAGGTCCTGGCGGATTGTGACCTCTGAAACATCTGAAATCCGGGCCAGTTCACTAACGCTGATCGTCCTGCGTTCGTTAACAAGTTGTAATATATTCTGTTGTCGTGAATTCATATCCATCGGCTGCCAAGTCATCCAAAGGCTATCTGAGTATCATATGAAAGCATAAAACGGCAAGCTAAGCATCATTGTCACATCAAGTGAAATGCCGAAATAGGCGAAAAGCGACTCCCTCCGAGGGTATTCGAATTGAATATTAATAAAATTGTATTGTGAAGGAGATCAAATACTAGTTAAAACACGGTTTCATTTTTATGATATAGAGCGGAAAGTACTCAGTGTCCAACGGGAATAATAGTGTCTAGTGTCGAACTATTCCTGTCGCGCATTGATACTCTTACGGATTGTCATCATGACCATGTCAGCAAAAGAAAAATTGTTTCAGACCCTATTAACCCATTATTCCGGTAATCACAGTGGTTTTACCGCGCTGGATTGCGCGGATTTCGTTCCGGTTGGCCGCAGCGTGATAAGCCACTATCTCAATCGTCTATGTGATGATGGGAAATTAATCAAAGAAAACAGCAGGCCAGTACGCTTTTTTGTCAATACCGCGCAAAAAACCGCCACGCCGGAGCGGGTGGACAAAAAAACGCAGGATAGCTTTAGCCGTTTGATTGGCGCGGACGGTAGCCTGGCGCAGGCCGTGTCGTTGTGCCGCTCGGCGGTGGACTACCCCACCGGAGGGTTGCCGGTTCTGCTGGCGGGGGAAAGCGGCGTGGGTAAAAGCCATCTCGCCAGCCTGATATATGACTACGCGCTTGAACGGGGCGTCATCGCGGCGGACAGACCCTTTATCGAACTGAACTGCGCCGGCTATGCCAATAACCCGGAGCTGTTGTCCGGCACGCTGTTTGGTTACATCAAGGGAGCATTTACCGGTGCCGACCGGGAGAAACATGGCGCGTTTGATGAGGCGGACGGTGGATTTTTATTTCTTGACGAGGTTCATCGGTTATCCGCTGAAAACCAGGAAAAGCTCTTCCTGTTTATGGATAAAGGGTATTTCTATCGTCTCGGGGATAATCGTACCCGCCATCCGGCCAACATTCGGTTTATTTTCGCCACCACCGAGAATATCGATACCGTTTTGCTCAACACCTTTCGCCGGCGTATACCGGTGCGCGTCACTCTGCCGAATTTTATCTCACGCCCGCTCACCGAACGGGTGGCGCAGGTGGAACATTTTCTGCGCTGCGAGGCGCAAAGCCTGGCAAGGGATATCCATCTTGATACGTCGCTGATGCATCAATTGGTTATGTCGCCGGTCAGGGGCAATATCGGCGAGCTAAAGAACCAGATCAAAGTGATGTGCGCCCGAGCATGGAGCGAGAGCGACAATCCCAAATTTATCGCCTTGAGCTCGGCGCATCCGCCAACCGGCACCCTGGAAATGTTGCTGATTTCTCATCGCGATGACGCTTGCGCGGTGGATGTGGCGTCGTTGCTGCCGAAAGCGATGCGCGACGACGTCATCTTCAACGAGTTCTGCCACAGCGGCAATACGCTGTTGCTTAACCGCAAGCTTGAACAGCTGCTGACAACCATCAGTGGTGTGCTGAGCCAGGTGTCCCCCTACAGCGGTTATGTTTGGCGGAACACCATGCACGCCATCAACGAGCTGGAGAGTTTAACCGGCCTGGTGTTCAACCAGGATCATCGCAAAGCCGTCTGGCTGTGCATGAACTACGCGCTGCATCATGCCAGCGACGACGCGCGGGCCGGGGAGTTGCGGGCCATTACCGATTATGTTTCCAGCAAAGCGCGGCTTCTGGCCGAAGCGTGTGTGAATCTGTTGCGGCAACACGTTGTGAACGCACCTTTTGTGCTGCTGCCGCCGTTGCTCGGCAGTGCGTTTAATGCGTTGGCGGGTGACGACGATCTGATACAAGGCGCGATCGTTTCCCATGGGCGGTCCACGGCCTCCAGCCTGGCGAGTATTGCGAATCAGTTGACCGGTAGCTATATTTTCAATGCTTTCGATATGCCGAACGCCACCTCAACGCGTGAGATAATCGACATGCTAATCAAACACCTGGATGCCATTAAACAAAGCGCCGGGTTGATAATCCTGGTGGATATGGGATCGCTAAAGGCGATTTATGAAGAGATTAAACTCCACTTACACGGCGAACTGCTGGTTATCAACAACGTCAGCACCGCCATGGCATTGGATATCGCGTCGAAGATCCAGCAACATCTGACCATGGAGGCGATCATTGACAGCGTGAAAGGCGCCTACGAAGTGGAAACCCGCTACTACGCCGGCGTGCTGCCGGGGAATAAAATCATTATCTCCTGTATATCGGGCGAAGGGATTTCGCGCAAGCTCAAGGACATTGTGCGGCGTTATCTGGCCAGGGATGAGATTGATATCGTCACTATGGAGTATGACGATGTGAAATGGAAAATCGCCCGCTCGGACCCGGCGCTAAATGGCACGCGGCTTATCATCACGACTACCGAGCTGGACGCGGGATATATTCCGCTATTAAACGTGGAACAGCTGATTAAAGAAAAAACCGCCGTGTTGCGCCGTGACTATTTCACCGATCTGTTAACGGAAGACGGATTGGAGCCGATGATCGATGAAGTGGTAAAACTCTTTACAGTGGAAGGGGTCGCCAGCCGGCTTAACTTTCTCAACCCGGTGGTGATCATTGATGAAGTGGAGTCGGTCATCAAACAGTACGAGTCATTCTACAAGATTCACTTTGAAAGCTATCTGCGTATTAATTTGTTTATGCATATTGCCCTGATGATTGAACGTGTCATGGTCAACGTCGGAATGCGTAATCGTGACGAAACGGAACTGACCGGCGACCAAAAAGCTTTTGTCGAGGTGCATGACACTTTCTTCCTGGCGCTCAATCGCAAATATCATATCGCGCTGCCGCTCACCGAGGTTCTCATGATTTATGAAATCATGGAACCATGGATTGTCTCGCAGCCAGCATGAACCCGCCTTATGGCCCTTGCGCTTTTCTTGCCGCAGGGCCTCTCTTTAGACACTGAAGATTTTAGCGTTTTCAACAGTGTTTCCTGTGTGGAAAATATCACATAACATATTGTTATAATTATACTAAATATGAATGGCATAGCTATTGCATATTGTTCCGCACGCTATGAGAAATTATTAAAGGAATGCGTAATGCGAGAGGTCTTTATCGCCAGCCATGGCCAGTATGCGGAAGGAATTATTTCGGGACTTGACTTACTTATCGGCAATGATCATGGCGTAACGCCCATCTGTGCATATTCCGGGGACATCGGATCGACCGTCGATTTGGCGCTGCGTTTCGATGCTATCGCGATGGAAGCGGCACGGCGCGGTAATGAACTGGTGCTCTTTACCGATATGCAGGGCGGGAGCGTAAATAATACGGCGATTCAAGTGATGGTGAAATATCCGCATATGCATGTCATTAGCGGCGCGAACCTGATCATGCTGATGGAGTTCTGCATGTCGGAACGTACGGAAACGGCGGTGCGTATTTCAGATGCGATCCATATGGCGACTCAGGCCATGCAGTATATGAATACGCTGCCGGAAATTGTCGGCGCGCGCCAGCATCTGGGCGAAACCGCTCAAGATGACGATGATTTCTTTGCCTTGGAGGACCATCAATGAGCATCGTGCTTGAACCCCTGGACCCGCGCTATACGGCGGTACAGACACCGCTCTCGGCGACATGGCTGCAGGCCGCCATTGCCGATGTTCTTGCTAGCATTGATGCCATGCTGCCACGTTTTACCGCCACTTTCCCGGCGGCCAGTTCGCTGGACGGCCGTTATCCGGCGGTAGAGAAAGTGGACTGGACCGAAGGTTTCTGGACCGGGTTATTATGGCTGGCTTGGGAAGTTACCGGAGATAATAAATATCGCCAATGCGCGCAAGGACTGCTGGACAGCTTTGCGTATCGTCTCGATGAGCAGATTAACGTCGATACTCACGACCTGGGCTTTCTGTATCTGCTTTCCTGCGTGAATGCCTGGAAGCTAACCGGAAATGAACGCGCGCGGCAACTGGCGCTACGCGCCGCGGAATTACTTTTCCGCCGCTTTAATCCCACCGCGGGCGTTATCCAGGCCTGGGGGGATTTAAGCGATCCGGCGCGCCAGGGGCGCATGATTATCGACTGTAATCTGAACGTCCCGCTGCTGTTCTGGGCGGCGGATGAAACCGGCAACCGCACGTGGCGGGAGGCGGCACGCCGCCATCTGGCCCAGGCGTCGCGTTATCTGGTGCGTGACGACGCGTCGACGTTTCATACCTTCTACCTGGATATCCACAGCGGACAACCGTTGCGCGGTGATACCCACCAAGGGTTCAGCAATGACTCCTGCTGGTCCCGCGGTCAGGCATGGGGAATGCTCGGCTTCGCGCTAGGCTTCAATTACACCGGAGATGCCCGGCTGCCTGAGCTGTCGCGCAAACTGAGCCACTACTTTCTTAACCGCCTGCCGGACGATTATGTTTGCTATTGGGATTTGATTTTTACCCCGCACGACCATGCCTTTCGTGATACCTCCGCCGCCGCAATCGCCGTCTGCGGGCTGGTGGAATTACTCAAACAACTTCCCTTGAGCGATACGCTGCGTCCGGCCTACGGGAACGCTATCGGCCTGATTATGCGCAATCTGCGCCAGCACTACTTTGCGCACGACGAAGAGGGGTTGCTGCGCGCAGGGGTTTACAACTACGGCCGCCATATGGGCATTAACGTGCCCAATCTGTGGGGCGATTACTTTTACTTCGAAGCGCTGGTGCGCTTATCCCGGATTTGGACACCCTACTGGTAAAAACACATAACAGGAGAAAAACATGATTTCATTGATTCGTATTGACGATCGATTAATCCACGGTCAAGTGGCCGTGGTGTGGACCAAACATCTCGGGGTGAATCGTATTCTGGTGGCCAACGACCAGATCGTCACCAACGATGTACAAAAAATGTCGCTGCGCATGGCGGCGCCGGATACGGCGAAATGCGCCATCATGACGGTGAACGAAGCCGCCGATACCCTTAACGACCCGCGCGCGGAGAGCATGAAAATTTTGGTTATCGTAAACAATGTGGCCGATGCCCGCAGACTCATCGAACAGGTCCCGGCGATTGACCGGCTGAATGTGGCTAATTTTGGGCGCATCACCGATAACCTGGCGGCAAAAACAAAAATCAGCGACACCGTCTATGTTACGCCCGAGGATGTGGTGGACTTTCGCGCCATCGCCGAGCGCGGCGTGAAAGTGGATTATCAGGTACTGCCCTCCCATCCGGTGAAAAATCTCATCGCGATGTTAGATAACGCGTAATAAGCGAGGACATCATGTTAACTCAGGCATTACTGGTGGCGTTGGTGATGTATATCGCCAAATTTTTTGACCATACGCTCGGCCAGCCTTTAATTGAGCGTCCGCTGGTGTGTGGCGCCATGGTGGGATTCGTGCTGGGGGATTTCCAGCAAGGCATTATTATCGGTGCCAGCCTGGAGCTTATTTTCCTTGGTACCATTACCATCGGTGGCTCGGTACCGGCCGACCTGGCGGTGGGTTCGGTGCTGGCCACCGCGTTTACCATTCTCACTCGCGCCGAACCGGCGGTGGCCGTGGCTTTGGCGTTGCCCATAAGCCTGCTGGCGGTGTTTGTCTATCAGGTGCTGAAATTGGTATATACCGCGCTGGTGGAAAAATATGACGCGCTGCTGGCACAAGGGCGTGACCGCGCGGCGCTGGGTTTGACCTTCGGCATGACGCTATTCTATGGGGTACCATTTGCGACAATCGCTTTCTTCGGCGTGCTGTTCGGCACCGGCGTTATCCGTAGTCTGGTGGAGAGTATCCCGAGTACCGTAATGCATGGCATGACCGCCGTGGGGGGAATGCTGCCGGCGCTGGGTTTCGCCATCCTGCTGCAGGCGTTATGGCACCGTAATATCGCCGCATTCTTTTTTATCGGTTTTGCACTGGCGGCATATCTGCAATTGCCGATCATGGGTATCGCCATTATCGCGGCATCCGTTGCGGTCTATTTGTGCTTTAACGAATTCAATCAGATTAAATTAAACAAACAGACGATCAGCGCTGCGAATGCCACGTCTGTTGATAATAAGGATGGGTTCTTCAATGACTGATATCCATTTAAGAGATACCGCCACCCGCGGCCGCGATAAAGACGAAAAAAAGATGTTTCGCCAGTTATTTTTCCGCCAGTTCCAATTGCTGGGGTCAATGAATTTTACCCGAATGGAAGGGTTGAGCTATGGCTGGGCGCTGGCGCCGATGCTGCGAAAGATTTACCCGGAGCCCCATCGCTATCTGGACGCATTGCAGCGTAATAGCCAGTTCTTTAATACCAATCAGCATTTGGCGCCGTTTATCATGGGGCTGACGTTATCGATGGAAAAAGAAAACGCCAGTAACCCGTCGTTTGATATCGCAAGTATCAACGGCATCAAGGTGGCCCTGATGGGACCCTTTGCCGGGGTGGGTGACTCATTTTTTTATGGCGTGTTGCGTATTATCGCCACCGGTATCGCGATCGGCCTGGCATCGCAGGGTAATCCGCTCGGGCCGTTGTTATTTTTGCTGGTGTATAACATTCCGAGCTATCTGATTCGTTATTACGGCGGGGTGATGGGTTATCGGCTCGGATCAAAATATATCGCCGAAGCTACCCAATCGGGGTTGCTGGGGTGTATCACCAAGGCCTCTTCTATCATGGGGCTGATGATGGTGGGCGCCATGTGCGCCTCGATGGTGAAATTCACCACCACCTATAAAACCACCATTGCCGGGCAACCGTTTGTATTACAGGAGATCCTCGACAAAATTTGCGTCGGCCTGATTCCATTATTGCTCGTCCTCGGCTGCCTGCGTTTGTTGAATAAAAAGGTCAGTCCAAACAAAGTCCTCATTTTGCTGATTGTCATTGGCTTCGCCTCTGCCGGTATCGGCATTATCTGACTTATCTTCCCCTTTTCGTTTGAAAGGGGGAGCTATTCACGGATTCTGCATATGCTTTGTCGCGCAGCCTGTTTTTGCAATCAACCTGAAAAATTTTATCAGGTTTTTTCCCGTGGTCGTTTAGAACAACTTACGACCTTATGCCAACTTCACCCGCGTGTCGTAACGCAGGACATGCTGGCGCATGAGTTGCCTTTATTATCACAGGTGGACGTCATCTTCTCCAGTTGGGGAATGTTTCCATTGAGCGGGCAGCAGCTCGATCGGCTGCCGAAACTCAAAGCCGTTTTTTACGCCGCCGGTACGACCCGGTACTTTGACGCGCCATTGTTGTCACGCGGGATCACCGTGGTCAGCGCCTGGCGGGCCAACGCCGTTTCGGTGGCGGAGTTTTGTCTTGCGCAGATCATCCTTGCCTGCAAAGGCTATTTCCGGAATCATCGCGATTATCTTGCGCCTTCCGTCTTCATCGACTTGAGCACGCGGCATCCGGCGCCCGGTGTATACGGGGAAAGGGTAGCATTATTGGGCGCCGGCGCGATTGCGCGCGCGTTAACCGAATTGCTTGAGCCATTCAAGCTTGAGGTGGTTAGCGTTCCTTCGCGCGTCGCGCAACGACGGGTATCCCTGGAAGAAGCGTTTGAGACGGCGTTTGTGGTCAGCAACCATCTGCCGAATCGAACCGATAATGTCGGCATCCTAAATGGCGCATTATTTCATCGCATGCGCCCGGGCGCGGTTTTTATCAATACCGGACGAGGCTTACAGGTTAATGAGCCGGAACTGATCGAGGTCTTTAGCCAGCGTCCGGACCTGACCGCGTTGCTGGATGTCACCAAACCGGAACCGCCGGTCGCCGGCTCCGCGCTTTACCGGCTACCTAATATCCAGTTAAGCAGTCATATCGCCGGGGCGCTGAACCAGGAAACCCAGCGTCTGGCCGATTGCGTGCTGGATGAATTTCGCCGCTGGTTGCAAGGAGAACCGCTTTGTCATCAGGTCATAAAATAACCGCGGCGGCGGGTAACGGCTATCGCCTGGTCATTTTCGATTTGGATGGCACGGTATTGACGCCGGAAAAAAAACTTACCCCGCGATTTAAACAGGCCGTTAAGCATGCCGCGCGTCGCGGTGTCATGATCGCCTTGGCTTCCGGACGTTCGCTGGACAGTGTGCTGGATGTGCTGCGGCAATTACCGCTGGGCGATACGCCAGGTTACGCCATCGCCTGTAACGGCGCCATAATCTGGAGCCAACCGGCGGGGCGGTGTATCGCCAGTGAATGCCTCGGACACCTGGATGTACTGCTGTTGACCGCATTGGGTCGGCGCTTGGGTTATGCCTGTTATTTGCTCGATAATAATCAATTACGGACCGATTTCCTCACCGCATCCGGCGCCGGCGCACATCTTTTCAGCCGACTGCCGGTGGAGAAACTGCCCGACGGATGGCAGAGTACGCCGCGCCGGCCACCGAAAATGATGTTTATCGAGCGGAAAGAAATCATCGATATGCTGCCGTCGTTGATCCCAGCAGATATTGCCGGGCAATATCATTTTGTTCGTAGTGAACCGAATTATTATGAAGTGATGAAAAAAGGGGTGCATAAAGGTTCCGCCTGCCGGACGTTGGCCGCCTATTTAAATATCACGGCGGCGGATATTATTGCAGTGGGCGACGAACAAAACGATAAAGAAATGCTGTTATTCTGCGGCGTTGGGGTGGCAATGGGAAATGCCACCCCAGAAATAAAATCACTTGCTGATTGGATTACGGATAATAATGAAAAAGACGGCGCCGCAAAAGTTCTTGAGCATTTTATCGTTAACCGCCAGCTCCCGTAATTGATTGCGTTAAAATGTAGTGTTGAAAATGCATGCTTGGAATTCTAAACAGATGGTTCTATAAAGCCTATTGTTTCAATAGTGTCTAAATAGGCGACCGGCAATCGTGATAACTATCTGTAAATACTGGTAATTATATTATGGCACAATGATTGCATTGTATTTTAAGTCAAGGGGATATTTGTTAACTTTAAGGCTATTTATAGGCTAAGGTGATAAATGGCTCAGTGATGAGGTAAAAATATTTTCGCCATCCAATAACGTGATACACGGAATAACAAAAATCTCGTAGGACCGTGCTTATCGCAGGTGATTAAACAAAACAATAGCAGGATAGAATATGAAGAAATCAACTCTTCTGGCCATCGGTCTGCCTCTGATTTGCTGTACCCTGGAAGCCATGGCATCTGCCACGTGGATAGATAACCGTTATGCTCATACATCGACCTTGGATAAAAACCAATATAAAATTGGCGCAGGACATATTTTTGATAATGGGGCCGGGGTTCTTGTCTCGTCAATGTATGATCTTGGGCATGATTTCGGTCAGTTTAGAAGTACCTTCCAGGAATATGAAGGCTGGTACCCGTTGCCATTAAACGACAAATTGAGTATTACACCCGGCGGGCTGACGGATATTGATAGTAATGGCACTACGCTGTCGCCTTATATCAGTCTGGATTACAAATTTAATAAAATTTTCAGTATGTCTACCCGTTATCGTTATAATCATCTGACCCATCAAACGATGGATTATAACAGTCGAATGGATTACAACGATACGCATCAGATTGATCTGTTTTTGAATTATCAGGCCACCGATAAACTATGGTTGCAGCTCAATCCGGAGTTTTTTATTAATAACGGTGATTATTATGCTGCCAACGGAAAGAAAACCCATTGGGAACCCAGTATCGTCGCGCGCTACCGTGTAAATCAGCACTGGATGCCTTACGCTGAAGTAGCCTGGCTGGATAAAAATAAGGCTAAAGATAACGATGACCAAGTGCGAATCCGTTTAGGCATTCGTTACTTTCTCTTTTGATCAAGGGGGCGGGCGTATCGCCCGCCATGGCTCGGAGTGTATAGGACTAAGGGGCGGATCCACCGCCCCTTAGCGTTATTTGCAATCGACGGTGAAATGGCCAAAATGGGCATTACCGTGCGAATGGTGATGGGTTGAAGCCGCATACAAACCTATTTTTGCCCCAACCCATTTTCCCGCCCCCGCGGCAAATTGCGGCGTGACCAACTGCCACGCTTTCCGAGCGTGGCGATAACGAAATTGGCAAATCCCGTCATAGCCAACATCGCAGGCCAGCTCGAGGCATGAACCCTCGTTTAGGTGGGCAACCGGTACCTGGTGTTCGGTTACGCGACCGTGGTCACTTATCCAGCCATGGCGCAGGCAGAGTTGCAGGTTTTCCTGGTCCTGATAAAGAATCAGCGCCGCGTAGCGTTCGCCATATACGACCAAGCCGCTCTCATCCCCGGATTGGGTAAAATTCGATATTATGGCGCAGTGAACAGAAAAACGTTCTGCTGGAAATTTTTGCAACAATAACTGCGGCGTTGTGTAGAGGGCTGGTTTATCCTCCCAGGTTGCCAAGGGCGCGCAGCGCAATGTTAATCCCGAACGGCCGGGACCGATCCAGTCGGCGTCGGGATTGGCCTGCCACTGCCACTGTTTGCCTGGGTGGCCATCGGCAAAATTGTCGCTGGCCTGGATTGCGCACGAAGAGTACGGCAAGTTCGGCCGCCGATATAACAATACCGGTTGTCCCTTGCCAGGTTCATCGCCGGGCCCGCCGATCAACGGCCATCCGTCGTCGAGCCAACGCAGCGGCTGCAAATGGACTACCCGGCCATACAGGCCTTTATCCTGAAAATGAATAAACCAATGTTCGCCGTTCTCCAATGCCACCCAGCCTCCCTGATGCGGACCGTTAATGGATGTTTGGCCCTGATGCAATACATCGCGGCTTTGCCAAGGGCCTTGTAGGCTTGTGGCGCGTAAAACGGTTTGCCAGCCGCGTTTTACGCCGCCTGCCGGGGCGAATATCCAGTATTCGCCTGCGTGCTTATACAGCTTTGGACCTTCCAGCGTCGGATGGGATGGCGTGCCGTCAAAGATTATTCGTCCATCGTCCAGCAAACGTGAGGCATCCGGCGCCATTTCAATTAACTGCAGCTTATTTTTGATGCCGCTGCGGCTATAGGCGAACGCATGGACCAGCCACGCGCGTCCGTCGTCATCCCACAGGGGGCAGGGGGCGATCCAGCCGGATATTTTTTTCAGACAATACGGCGCGCTCCATTCGCCCAAAGGATCGGTGCTGTGGCAGACAAAAATACCGTTATCTGGAATGCTGAAGAATACCCAGTATTGTCCCGCATGAAAGCGAATACTGGGTGCCCAGATACCTTTGCCGGGCTGCACCGCGCGGTAGTCTGCAAACGGTAGTCTCGGCACCAGGTGGTTGACCAGGGTCCAGTGAATCAGATCGCGGGAGTGAAGTAGGGGTAGGCCGGGCACATGATTAAAACTGGATGACACCATCCAGAAATCGCCATTGGTCCTGAGAATATCGGGATCGGCATAATCAGCATGGATAATTGGGTTTTTATAATATAAAGACATGGGATGATGTTCACTGTGATGACAACGTTGCGTTATAGCAGGCAAGTATTGGGCCAAATTTGTAATTATTTGATTCAAAATGATTTATATTTAAGTTTGGACAGTGTTTGGCGATGTTTTCTAGTGTGGAAAACCCTTGGCACGCGGGTGCCCCAGCCCATGTATTCACCCGCGGGAAGGCGCACTCACTTTGATCAATGAAAGGTTTCGGCGCCGGTAAAAAGGCCGACCCAGCCGGCGGGATTGGTGAAGATACGAATGGCGACAAAGTCTGGATATTCGCCGCTGTCGAACCAATGCGGCGTATTGGCCGGAACACGTAACAAATCCCCCGCCCCGCAGGTTAACCGCAAAACCTGATTATCCAGGGGGACAAAAAAGGTGCCGCTGCCGTGCACGAAAAAGCGAACTTCATCTTCCGCATGGGTGTGTTCCTGCAAAAATTTTTCGCGCAGCGCCTGCCGTTCGGCATGATCCGGCGTCAGTTTGATAACATCGGCCGAAGTATAGCCTTCCTGTTGTTTGAGTCGCTCAATATCGGCATCATACAGGCGCAATAGTTCTTCACTGCCGGCATCAGGGGCGATTGTGGCGATATGCCAGCGTTCCAGCTGAATACCCGCATTGGCAAGCAATGCGCTGATGTCACTAAATGACGTCAGATGTCGAACCGGATGCGTTATGTGCGGGCGGTGATAAATGGATAATGTCGTCATGATACGCCTCGTTTCTCAATGAATGAGGTTATAACCATTATTATCTAATAGCGGACGCCGGCGTATTGGCGCCAGCGCAGTCTGTCTACCGAAAACCCAGGTTCCGGGGTTAGCTTAGACCTCCAGCTTGCGAGTCGCCAGCCATTCGACCATGGCCGGATCACGATGCGAAAAGAAAGCGCTGGTTGCCGTGTCCATTGCGGCGATCCGTGTCATTTCATCAATATTCAGCTCGAAATCAAGCACATCAATATTCTCCGCCATACGTTTTTTTCGAACCGTTTTGGCCAGAGAAACAATGCCGCGCTGATAGAGCCATTGCAGGATCACCTGTCCGACACTTTTACCGTATTTTTGGCCAATTTTTGTTAACACTGGGTTTTGAAAAAGGCCGTTACGTCCTTCCGCAAAAGGTGCCCAGGCTTCCGGCTGGATACCACGGCTTTTCATCCACGGGACGGCATGAAGTTGCTGATTGAACGGATTGACCTCGACCTGATTGACCGCCGGGGCGGTTTTATTGAAGGCCATTAAGTCAGCCAGGCGATCGGGGTGGAAATTGCTGACGCCGATGGCGCGGATTTTTCCTGATAGATTCAGCTCTTCCATCGCCTGCCATGCGCCGTGGACATCACCGTACGGCTGATGTATTAAATACAGATCGACGTAATCAAGCTGCAGCCGATTAAGCGATCGCTCAAACTGCGCCTTCGCGCCTTCATAACTGGTGTCCTGCAACCAGAGTTTGGTGGTGATGAAAAGTTCTTTGCGCGGTATGCCACTCTGTTTTAGCGCATTACCGACCTGGATTTCATTTTGATAAGAGGCGGCCGTATCGATTAAACGATAGCCGGTCTCGATGGCCGCAATGACGGCGCGCTCGCACTCTGCCGCGTCAGTCATCTGAAAAACACCAAACCCAATCAGGGGCATCTCAATACCGTTATTTAATGTGACAGTTTGCATTGCGTTTTCCTCTGGGGAATGTCTTTACCTGAAAGGATAACGCAAATGCGGTAATAAGATTAGATGCCATAAACCGCATGGCTTCATTAGCTAGATTAATAAATAGCATAGTTGGTTACAATATGGCCGTCATAAAGACGTTGCCGCATCATGATATTAGCGATGCAAATGAATAACAGGTGGGTATTTTTTATTTTCGCGCTCACCAGAAAAAGGCGGCTGATATTTACCGGCAATGGTTGGCGGCGGACCCTGATCAGGGATTTCAGCGTGGGCAGGCTCGCGAGCCTCGGTTTTATGCTGTTTGTGAAGATGAGTAAAAATTTGTCAGTATGAGGTCTTTAAGACAAATGGCTATATGGGGGCTTGAAAATTTAGGCAATAGTGATGATGACGGGTATGCTCACGCCGTAACCGTACTAAGGAAAGTATTATGAAAAAGAAAGCCATGCTGCTGGGTCTGAGCCTTTTTGCCTTAAGCAGTTTGTTTTCCCCTGGGTCTTACGCCTATCGCCATTGGGAGGGCGATCGTCATTGGGACGGCGATCGCCATGGTCAACGGTGGGATCGTGGTCATCGTGAATCCCATTGGCGCCATGATGGCGGCGATTTCCGCAGGTATGAGCATCGAGGCGGCTATCGTGACGATTATGCCTGGGGTGGCCATGAGTTCAGGAGGGGCTACCCGCTGCCACCGCGCTACCGGGACGGTTATTATCGGGTGAACGACTGGCGCTACCGCGGTCTTAGGCCGCCTCCGCGTGGTCATTATTGGACTTACATTGATGGACGCTATGTTCTGATAGCGGCCGCCACCGGCGTGATCACCGCTATTCTCATGAACAATTGAATACAGCCGCGGCTTGCGGGGAACGATCGATTGGCATTCTGTGCCGGTTGGCCGGCGTCGACGCCGGCCAACCGGCACTCCGGCATCGTATGTAAGCGGAGGGAGCCGTTCGGCGGCAGGGTCTCCTCTGCGGCCATGGCAGCGCAATGTCATCTGAGCGCCCTATAACTTTATCGTGATTGATCTCGCAGTTTTGCCACAATAAGCAGAAAATTATTTTGTAATCGATTACTTTTGGCGAAACGCACTTTGTAATCGATTACTTTTTCTGGCGAGACGAAAATCATGTCAACAATGGAAAGTAGTGAATATAGCAAGGCGCAGCATCGGTTCCTGATACCGCGGCTGTCCTTGATGATGTTTTTACAATTCTTTATCTGGGGAAGCTGGTCGGTCACGCTGGGTCTGGTGATGACGCATCACAACATGTCATTAAGAATCGGCGATGCGTTCTCGGCGGGGCCTATCGCCTCGATTTTGTCCCCGTTTGTGCTCGGCATGCTGGTGGACCGTTTCTTTGCCTCGCAAAAGGTGATGGCGGTGATGAATCTGGCCGGCGCGGTGATCCTGTGGTTTGTGCCGCAGGCGCTACTTAATGAAAACGGCACGCTGCTGATTACGCTGCTATTCGGATATACGCTTTGTTTTATGCCGACGTTGGCGCTGGGCAACAACATTGCCTTTCACAGCCTGAAAAATGTCGACAAGAGTTTCCCGGTGGTGCGTGTATTCGGCACCATCGGCTGGATTGTCGCCGGTATTTTTATTGGCGTCACCGGCATATCGTCCAGCGTGAATATTTTCTGGGTGGCGGGGATTTGCTCGGTGGTGCTGGCGATTTACAGTCTGACGTTGCCGCATACGCCGGCACCGGCCAAAGGCCTGCCGGTGGCGCTGCGCGACCTGTTCTGTGCTGATGCGTTCGCGCTGCTGAAAATCCGTCATTTCTTGGTGTTCTCACTCTGCGCCACGCTGATTTCCGTGCCGCTGGGCACGTATTATGCTTATACCGCGTCGTATCTTGCCGACGCCGGTATCAGCGACGTCAGTACCGCCATGTCGTTTGGCCAGATGTCTGAAATTATCTTTATGTTGATCATCCCTCTGCTGTTCCGCCGCCTGGGCGTTAAATACATGCTGCTGATCGGCATGCTGGCCTGGTTTGTTCGCTACGCTTTTTTTGCCCTGGGCGTTAGCGAAGAAGGACGTTTCCTGCTGTATATCGGCATCCTGCTGCATGGCGTGTGTTACGACTTCTTTTTTGTGGTCGGTTTTATTTATACCGACCGCGTGGCCGGCGACAAGGTGAAAGGGCAGGCGCAAAGCATGATCGTGATGTTCACCTATGGTATCGGCATGCTGCTGGGATCGCAGATTTCCGGGGCGCTTTATAACCACCTGGTGGCGGGACAGACCGTACCGCAGGCCTGGGTGACCTTCTGGTGGATTCCGGCGATTTCCGCCGCCATCATCGCGGTAATTTTCCTTGTTTCTTTTAAATATAAAGAACCAGAGCACGTTTGATTTTTAGGGAGGTGTAATGAAAACGATTAAAGGTCCGGGTATTTTTCTATCGCAGTTTATCGGGGGGCAGCCCCCGTTTAATACGCTGGACGGGCTGGCGCAATGGGCCGCCTCGCTGGGGTATAAGGCCTTGCAGATCCCTTGCAATCACCAGGGCATCTTTGATCTGGAAAAGGCCGCCGTCAGCCAAATTTATTGCGATGTCATCATGGAAAAACTGGCCGACCACGGGCTGACGATCAGCGAGCTTTCCACCCATCTTGAGGGACAGCTGATGGCCGTTCATCCCGCCTATGATTTGGCGTTCGACGGCTTTGCGCCGGATAGCGTGCGGGGAAACCCAACGGCGCGCCAGGCGTGGGCGACCGAAGCATTGAAACAGGCGGCGGCCGCCTCCGAAAAATTGGGATTAACGGCGCACGCCACCTTTTCCGGCTCGCTGGCCTGGCCCTATTTTTATCCCTGGCCACCGCATAACCAGACGCTGCTTAACGAGGCATTTCATGAACTGGCGCAGCGCTGGCGGCCGATACTGGACTGCTTTGACCAGCATGGCGTGGATGTGTGCTTTGAGATCCACCCGGGCGAAGACCTGCACGACGGCGCCACCTTTGAGCGTTTTCTGGCGCTGGTGGATAACCATCCGCGCTGTAATATCCTGTTTGACCCCAGTCATCTACACCTGCAGCATATGGACT
This sequence comes from Enterobacterales bacterium, assembly GCA_015654745.1. Lineage (GTDB taxonomy): Bacteria > Pseudomonadota > Gammaproteobacteria > Enterobacterales > Enterobacteriaceae > Acerihabitans. The sequence continues at coordinate 4,038 of JAATGH010000346.1, read as the reverse complement.
ATCTGGCGTTTATCGACATTTATCACCCGCGCATTAAAGCATTCCACGTCAAGGATGCCGAATTCGCGGTCAGCGGGCGCAGCGGCGTTTACGGCGGCTACCAAAACTGGGTGGACAGGGCGGGGCGGTTTCGTTCTCCCGGTGACGGTCAAATTGATTTCAACGGAGTTTTCAGCAAGCTGTCGCAATATGATTACGACGGGTGGGCGGTCCTGGAGTGGGAGTGCTGTCTGAAAGAGGGCGAAACCGGCGCGCGGGAAGGCAGTGAATTTATCCGCCGCCACATTATTCCGGTGGCAAGTCGGGCTTTTGACGATTTTGCCGCCGTTAGTGAAGACCGCACGGCCGCGCGCCGTATGCTGGGGCTCGGGGCGGAGGTATCACATGATTAACGTGGGCATAGTCGGCACGGGGTTTATCGGCCCCGCGCATCTTGAAGCCATCCGCCGGCTGGGATTTGCCGAGGTGGTGGCCCTGTGCGATACGCCGCTGGCCGCGGCGCAGGACAAAGCGGCGCAGTTGGGTGTCCCTTATGCTTACGGCGACATCGACGCCTTGCTGGCCCACCCCGGGCTGGACGTGGTGCATAACTGCACGCCTAACCATTTACACGCCGAAATCAACCGTAAAATCCTGCGCGCCGGCAAGCATGTCTTTTCGGAGAAGCCGCTGTGCATGACCGTCCTTGAGGCGCGGGAACTGGTGGCCATGGCGGAACTGGCGGGCGTGGTGCATGGCGTCAGTTTCGTCTACCGGCAGTTTGCCATGGTGCAGCAGGCTGCCAGCATGCAGCGCCACGGGCAGTTGGGACGGCTGTTTTCCGCGCACGGCAGCTACCTGCAGGACTGGATGCTGCTGGAGACCGATTACAATTGGCGCGTCGACGCCGCCCTGGGGGGGAGTTCTCGCGCCGTGGCGGATATCGGTTCCCACTGGTGCGACACGCTACAGTTTGTCACCGGCGGGCGGATCACCGAGGTCATGGCCGATTTATCCACCGTCTGGCCGACGCGTAAAGCCGGCCTGCGGGGCAACTCGACGTTTACGGCAACCCAGGAGGATGCGCGTTACGAAGACCGCCCGGTGTCCACCGAGGATATGGGTTTTGTCTTGTTCCGGTTAAACGACGGCAGTAAAGGCTGCTTTAACGTGTCGCAGGTCAGCGCCGGCAGGAAAAACCGGCTGAGTTTTGAAATCGACGGCAGCGATGCTTCCGTTGCCTGGGATCAGGAAACGCCCCAGCAATTATGGATAGGACATCGGGAGGCGGCCAATCAGCTGCTTTCAGACGACCCGGCGCTGATGAATGCTGATGTGGCCCACCGCGCACACTTTCCGGGCGGGCATATTGAAGGCTGGCCGGATGCGTTCAAAAACATGATGCTGCAGTTTTATGCCGCCGTTAGGGACGGCCGAACGCCGGTGCGGGGCAATAGCGCATTCGCGACCTTTCACGATGGCGCCAATGTGATGTGCATCATTGATGCCATCGTGCAAAGCCACTGCCAGCAACGCTGGGTTAAGGTCGTAGACTGAGAATCAAGCCCGGCGCGCAGATAACGCCGGGGTTTGATTCAAGCCGCGGGTAAACTGTGATAGCCTCTGGTAAAAAGGTGATGACCGCAGGATGTGTTGTCGTTATGTCGATTCAGAAAATAGCCAAACTGGCAGGCGTCTCGGTGGCGACGGTGTCCCGTGTACTGAACAACAGCGATACGGTCAAAACCCGGAACCGTGAGCGTGTGCTGGAAGCCATCAGGGAAAGTAATTACCAGCCCAACCTGCTGGCCCGCCAACTGAGAACCGCCAGGAGCTCCATGATCCTGGTGATGGTGTCGAATATTGCCAACCCTTTTTGCGCCGATGTCGTGAAGGGCATTGAAGAGGAAGCGGAAAAAAACGGTTACCGTATACTGCTGTGCAACTCGGGTTCGAATATCGAACGTTCGAAATCAAGCCTGCGATTGCTCTCCGGTAAAATGGTCGACGGCATCATTACCATGGATGCCTTTTCAACCTTGCCCGAATTGACCACCATGATTGCCCAGACGCCGTGGGTGCAATGCGCGGAATATGCCGATGCGGGTGATATATCCTGTGTCGGCATCAGCGATACGGATGCATCGGAACATGCCGTCCGGCATTTGCTGAAACGAGGGTGCCGTCGCATTGCGCTTATCAACCACGACCTGAGCTACAAATATGCCCAATTGAGGGAACGCGGCTATAGAACGGTGATGGGGCAGCAGGACGCCGGCTACGAAGCCATTGAATATGCCAGCGACCTGAGTTTCAGGTCGGGGAAAGCGGCGATGGTGAAATTGCTGGAGGCAGACCCGCGCCCGGATGGGGTGTTTGCCGTGTCCGATACGCTGGCGGCCGGCGCCATGCGGGCTATTGAAGAGGCCGGGCTGTTCATTCCGCAGGATATTGCGGTGGTCGGTTTTGACGGTTCTGAACTGGCTGAAATGGTGTCGCCCCAGCTTACGACGATTGAACAACCGTCCAGACAGATTGGCCGTCAGGCCGTGGTGCTGCTGCTTAAAAAAATTGATAATCCCGACGCGCCGGCAGAGCGTGTCATCATGGACTGGCATTTTATTGCCCGGGCCAGTGCTTAGGTATGCCCGGCCTGTTGCTTGATCTGTGCGAGAGCGGCATTAAATCCTTCCGGCGTGCCGCTTGAGCCGGCAAGACGGTCCACCTTGACCTGCTCGATTGGCTTGCCGATGATGGCGGCGGGGACAGCGGCGGCGAACCGTCGCTGATAGTCCAGAGAAGTCGGATTTGTCGCATGGGTTTTGACCTCGGCGGAGGTAATGATACCGGCATGCAGCGTGACGGTGACCGTGATAAACGAGGGCGCACTCCCATATTGCCCGGTAGCGGTGTACGTGCCGTCCGCGTAGGCAGTGTGGAGGTTTGCAACCTTCAATCCCTCGGCGCCGCCAGTAACGGATGACGCTTGGCGTTCGGCCGTGTGACCTGTTGACCAGCCAACCGTCATGACGATGGACGTGGTCATCCATGCTACTGCCCTGATTTTTGTTTTTACGTTCATATCATTCTCCGGCCTCATTAAGTCGCGCTTTATCGATTGAGCCCATTTTCCCGTTACCCTATAGGGGTACATCGAATGGCTTGATTAGGGCGCAACCTGTCTAACGGGCCGGACGAGGATTTCCTGCACCAGCACCCGGGGCGGTTGGGCAAAGGCATACACGACCGCTTGGGCGACATCCTCGGCATGCAGGGCATCCAAAGCTTCGCGCCGGTCGCGCAGCGCCTGCTCGGGCAGGTTGTGGCCAAATTCAGTCCAGACCGCGCCGGGTTCGATAACCGAAACGCGAATACCCTCCGCGCCCAATTCCTTGCGCAGCGTTTCATGAAAACCGACCACGGCATACTTGGTCGCGCAGTAAACCGACCAACCTTCAACGCCATAGCGGCCGCCGGTGCTGGATACCGAGGCGATCATCGCGCCGGGACGGCCTTTCAGCAGGGGAATGGCCGCGTGAGTGCAGTTAAGTAGCCCGATCAGATTAGTATCGATCATGCCGCGCCACTGTTCTGGCGTACTGTCGATAAACGAGGCATGAATACCAAGGCCAGCATTGTTCAGCAGCAGGTCTAGCCCGCCGAAGGTTTCTTCTACCTGCGCGAACAGCCATTCGACCTGGCTGTTGTCGGAAACGTCGGTCTCAATGGCCGTCGCCTGGTTGCCAAGCTCTGCGGCCAGGGCTTCGATTCGGTCGCGACGACGCGCCGCCAATACGATATGTACGCCCTCAGCGGCAAGCAGACGCGCCGTGGCTGCGCCGATACCGCTCGATGCGCCGGTAATGACCGCGACTTTACCGTCTAGGTCCTGCATTTTCATATAGTGGTCTCCGTCATGGTCTGTTTTGAATTAACGTCCGACGCGTGCCTGGAGGGCGGCGGGATAGCGGTCGCCTTGAATCTTGATTTTATCAAGGACATTGGCGATCTGTTCCAGATCGGCTTTAGTCAGCTCCACCGATGCGGCGCCCAGATTTT
>JAATGH010000199.1 GCA_015654745.1 Enterobacterales bacterium | reverse complement strand
GAAGGTGAACAAACGTCATGCTGAATACGCTGATTGTCGGTGCCAGCGGTTATGCCGGAGCTGAGCTTGCGGCCTATCTGAATCGACACCCACAGATGAACATAACCGCATTGGCGGTTTCAGCGCAAAGTGCGGATGCCGGCAGGCTACTGTCCGATCTGCATCCACAGCTTAAAGGTATCGTCGATTTACCGCTGCAACCCCTGACGGATGCCGGTGAATTGGCTAAAACGGTAGATGTGGTGTTCCTTGCCACCGCTCACGAGGTCAGCCATGACCTGGTGCCGGTATTCCTGGCTGCCGGCTGTGTGGTGTTTGATTTATCCGGAGCCTATCGGGTAAATCAGGTGGATTTCTATCGCCGTTATTATGGCTTTGAGCACCAGCACGCCGACTGGTTGGCGAAGGCGGTTTACGGCTTGGCGGAATGGCAGGGGGAAGCCTTGAAACAGGCGCAGCTGATTGCGGTACCGGGATGCTATCCCACCGCGGCACAGCTGGCGCTCAAACCGCTGGTGGACGGCGGTCTGCTTAACAACGCGCAATGGCCGGTTATCAATGCGGTCAGCGGTGTCAGCGGCGCGGGACGTAAAGCTTCCCTGGCCAGCAGCGTCTGCGAAGTCAGCCTGCAGCCCTACGGATTGTTCACTCATCGCCATCAGCCGGAGATCGCCACGCATTTGGGCATACCCGTCATTTTCACGCCCCATTTGGGCAATTTCCCCCGCGGCATTCTCGCCACCATTACCTGCCGGCTTAACATCGGGGTGACGGCGGAGGATATCGCCGAATGTTATCATAATGCCTATCACGACAAGCCCCTGGTGCGGATATATGAAAAAGGCGTACCGGCATTAAAAGCGGTGGTGGGACTGCCGTTTTGCGATATCGGCTTTGCGCTTGAGGGCGAGCATTTGATCGTGGTGGCAACGGAAGATAATTTATTAAAAGGCGCTGCCGCACAGGCGGTACAGTGCGCTAATATTCGCTTTGGTTTTACGCAAACGCAGTCCTTGCTGTGATGAGTGTCCAACGAGGTAATAAAAAATAATGAATCCCTTAATTATAAAATTAGGTGGCGTGTTGCTTGACAGCGAAGAAGCGCTGGAAAGATTGTTTTCGGCGCTCGATGTCTACCGGGCGCAGCATCGGCGGCAACTGGTGATTGTTCACGGCGGTGGCTACCTGGTGGATGATTTGATGAAAAAACTGGCGTTGCCGGTTTCCAAAATCAATGGTTTGCGGGTTACGCCGGCCAATCAAATCGATATTATTACCGGCGCGCTCGGCGGAACGGCCAATAAAATCCTGTTGTCTTGGGCGAAAAAACATAGCATCCCGGCCGTGGGGCTATGTCTGGGCGACGGCGACAGCGCGACGGTGACCCCCCTGGATGAAAAGCTGGGTCATGTCGGCCATGCGAGCCCGGGCTCGCCTGCGTTGCTCAACACCCTGCTTGGCGCAGGCTACCTGCCGGTGATCAGTTCAATCGGTATCACCCAACAAGGCGAGCTGATGAACGTCAACGCCGATCAGGCGGCCACGGCGTTGGCCGCTACGCTGGGCGCCGACCTGATTTTATTATCCGATGTCAGCGGTATCCTCGATGGTAAGGGCCAGCGTATTGCCGAAATGACCGCGCATAAAGCCGAACAACTTATTGCGCAGGGCATTATTACCGACGGTATGATTGTTAAGGTCAATGCGGCGCTGGATGCGGCGCGCACGCTTGGCAGACCGGTGGATATCGCCGGCTGGCGGCATGCGGAACAGCTGCCCGCGTTATTTAACGGCGAACCCATCGGCACCCGAATCCTGGCCTGATCGCTGTTCCCATTGGCGTTCGTCGGCGCGTTTTCGACGGTATATCCCGGGTGTTTATCGCGCCTCGGCAAAAAACTTAATTAAGGACCTACGGTATGGCACTTTGGGGCGGACGGTTTAGCCAGGCGGCTGATCAGCGTTTTAAAACACTTAATGACTCTCTACGCTTTGATTATCGGTTGGCGGAGCAGGATATTACCGGCTCGGTGGCGTGGTCGAAAGCGCTGGTAACCGTTGGAATACTGACGACAGATGAGCAGCTACGGCTTGAAGAGGCCTTGGGTTTTCTGTTGGAAGAAGTGAGTGCCTCACCCGAAACCATTCTGGCCAGCGATGCGGAAGATATCCACAGTTGGGTAGAGCAGCGGTTGATCGAAAAAGTGGGTGATTTGGGCAAGAAATTGCACACCGGGCGCAGCCGTAACGATCAGGTTGCCACCGATCTTAAATTATGGTGCAAAGTGCAGGCCGTTGAACTGCTGACGGCGGTCAAACAATTGCAGTTGGCGCTGGTGGCCACGGCCGAAGACACCCAAGATGCGGTCATGCCTGGCTATACGCATTTCCAGCGCGCTCAGCCGGTGACGTTTGCCCATTGGTGCATGGCTTATACCGAAATGCTGGCCCGAGATGAGAGCCGCCTGCAGGATACGTTAAAACGACTCGACGTCAGTCCGTTAGGTTCCGGTGCGCTGGCGGGTACCGCCTATGAGATCGATCGCGAGCAGTTGGCCGGCTGGCTGGGGTTCGCCTCGGCTACCCGCAACAGCCTCGACAGCGTATCGGACCGTGACCATGTACTGGAGCTGTTGTCCAACGCGGCCATCAGCATGGTGCACCTCTCGCGCTTTGCCGAAGATTTGATCTTTTTTAATACCGGCGAAGCGGCGTTTATCGAATTGTCCGATCGCGTTACCTCAGGGTCATCCCTGATGCCGCAGAAGAAAAATCCGGATGCGTTGGAATTGATTCGCGGCAAGTGCGGACGGGTGCAAGGCGCGCTAACCGGCATGATGATGACCTTAAAAGGATTGCCGTTGGCCTATAACAAGGATATGCAGGAAGACAAAGAGGGATTGTTCGACGCGTTGGATACCTGGACGGACTGTCTGCATATGGCCGCATTGGTGCTGGAAGGCCTGCGCGTCAAGCGCGATCGTTGCCGGGAGGCGGCACAGCAGGGGTACGCTAATGCAACTGAGCTCGCGGATTACCTGGTGGGTAAAGGCGTGCCTTTCCGTGAAGCGCATCATATCGTCGGTGAGGCGGTGGTCGAAGCCATACGCCAAGGCAAAGCCTTGGAAGCGCTATCGCTCGCGGATTTACGGCGTTTTAGCCCGACTATTGGCGAGGATGTTTACCCCATACTGGCTCTGCAATCCTGCCTGGACAAGCGTTCGGCCAAAGGCGGGGTCTCACCCAAACAGGTGGCTTACGCTATCGACGAGGCCAAAAAACGCTTGGCCTAGGCGTTAGGCGCGCTACCGCCGCTACCGATCTCGCCGCGAGCGTGGTTTAAGGGAAAGCGCGCCGATGGGGTTGAATTGGCCGTGGTTTTCCCGGCCAACCGAAACCCCATGGCACGCTAAGCCCGCGATCACGAAACCCGCAGCGAGCATGTTTAAGTGCAAGCGCGCTAACCTAGGTTGTCCGGAGTTATGCCGGTTGCAGCAAGAACGCCTCCAATTCTTCGCTGCCACCGATATGGCGTCCACCGATAAACACCTGTGGGACCGTTGACCGGCCGGTTACGGCGCGCAGGCTGACCGTGGTGGCGCCTTTACCTAACGTAATTTCTTCATATTGCATACCGTTGTCGCGCAGCATCTGTTTAGCCTTGGCACAGAACGGACAGCCTGGTTTGGTGAACAGCGACACGGATTCCTGCACCTTACATTCAGGCGCCAGATAACACAGCATGGTATCGGCGTCGGAGACTTCAAACGGATCGCCCGGCTTATTGGGTTCGACAAACATTTTTTCCACCACGCCGTCCCGTACCAGCATGGAGTAGCGCCAGGAGCGCGGGCCAAAGCCCAAATCTGCCTTTTCAACCAACATACCCATTCCCTTGGTGAACTCGCCGTTACCGTCGGGCAGGAACCGAATATGCTCGGCGCCTTGATCGGCCTGCCAGGCATTCATGACAAACGTATCATTCACCGAAACGCAGACAATACTGTCTACGCCGTGCTGATGGAATAATTCCGCCAGTTCGTTATATCGGGGCAAATGGCTGGAAGAGCAGGTAGGGGTAAACGCACCCGGCAACGAGAACAGGATGACGGTTTTATTCTTGAATAAATCATCGGAAGTCACGTCGACCCAGTTATCATTTTGACGAGTATGGAAAATAACCGATGGGACTTTTTTGCCTTCCTGACCTTGACCACCAAACATAACAACCCCTTAAACACTGACAAAATAGAGAAAAAACCACATGTCTTTCTCCGAGGTGCTTATTATTGACATTAACTATTGATAGGGATAATCGTTGATTGCTATCCTATCTATCGACGCGAACTATCGCGGCACGGAGGATTTTAATGAATATTCGCGATCTTGAGTATCTGGTGGCCTTGGCCGAGCACCGTCATTTCCGACGTGCGGCCGACGCGTGTCACGTGAGCCAGCCGACCCTGAGCGGCCAGATTCGTAAACTGGAAGATGAGCTGGGCGTGATGTTACTTGAACGCACCAGTCGTAAGGTTTTATTCACCCAGGCTGGACTGCTGCTGGTGGAACAGGCGCGCACGATTCTGCGGGAAGTGAAAATACTGCGCGAGATGGCGAGTCAACAAGGCGAGTCCATGTCGGGGCCCTTGCATATTGGCCTGATCCCCACCGTGGGGCCCTACTTATTGCCACATATTATCCCGACACTGCACGAGACCTATCCCAAACTCGAAATGTATCTGCACGAGGCGCAAACCAGCCAGTTATTGCTACAGCTGGATAGTGGCAAGCTTGATTGCGCCATCTTGGCCCTGGTCAAGGAATCGGAAGCGTTTATCGAAATTCCCCTGTTTGATGAGCCGCTGCAGCTTGCCGTTTATGCCAGTCATCCATGGGCCGATCGTGAACGGGTTCCTATGTCGGATTTAGCAGGTGAGAAACTGTTGATGCTCGAAGATGGGCACTGTTTGCGCGATCAGGCGCTGGGTTTTTGTTTCCAGGCGGGCGCCGATGAGGATACCCATTTTCGCGCCACCAGCCTTGAGACCTTGCGTAATATGGTGGCGGCGGGCAGTGGTATTACCTTACTGCCGTCGCTGGCGGTGCCCAATGAGCGCAAACGTGACGGTGTCTGTTATATGCAATGCTATAAACCGGAACCCAAACGCACGATAGCCTTGGTCTATCGGCCCGGCTCCCCGCTGCGCGCGCGGTATGAGCAACTCGCTGAATCCGTCCGCATGCATATGCAGACGTATATGGGCACCGACTTAAAAGAGGCGGTTTAAGCCGTTCAGCGCCGCGACGCGATAGGCTTCGGCCATGGTGGGGTAGTTGAAGGTGGTATTGACGAAATAATCGATGGTATTACCTTCACCTTTTTGCTCCATGATCGCCTGGCCGATATGAATAATTTCGGCGGCGCGTTCGCCAAAACAGTGGATGCCTAAAATCTGCCGGGTATCACGGTGGAACAGCAGTTTCAAGCTCCCGACGTTCATCCCGACGATCTGCGCCCGTGCCAGATGCTTAAACTGCGCCCGGCCCACTTCGTAGGGCACTTTCAGCATAGTCAGTTCCTGTTCCGTCTTGCCGACCGAACTTATTTCCGGGATGGTGTAGATACCGGTAGGAATGTTTTCAATCAGCTGCACGTTGGCCTGGCCTTTAACAATCACCTGAGCGGCAATTCTGCCTTGATCGTAGGCCGCGGAGGCCAGACTGGGGTAGCCGATCACATCCCCAACTGCATAAATATGCGGCTGAGCGGTTTGATACATACTATTGACCTTGATCAGCCCGCGACCATCAGCCGCCAAACCCACATTCGACAGCGCCAGCGAATCGGTATTGCCGGTACGCCCGTTGGCATACAGCAAGCAATCCGCCCGCATCCGTTTTCCTGAGCGGAAACGCACTTCGACGCCAGCGTCGGTGCCTTCAATCTGCTCGTATTCTTCATTATGGCGAATGACAACGCCGTTTTCCCAAAAATGGTAGGACAGCGCGTCCGACATTTCTTGATCGAGAAATGCCAATAACCGATCCCGGGTGTTGATCAAATCCACCTTGACGTTTAACCCGCGGAATATTGACGCATATTCACAGCCGATGACACCCGCGCCATAAATGATAACGTGCTTGGGATCATGCTTGAGATCCAGAATGGAATCGCTGTCGTAGATGCGTGGATGATTAAAATCCACATCCTGGGGGTGATAAGGCCGGGATCCGCAGGCAATGATAATATGCGCGGCGCTCAGGGTTTCGGCAGTATTATCCGGATATTGAATGTGTAGCGTATGCGCGTCGAGGAAGCTGGCGTCGCCGGTATAAATCTTGCACTGGTTGCGCTCGTAAAAGCCCTGCCGCATGTGGATTTGCTGTTTTATGACGTCGTCAGCGTGGTGCAGGATATTGGCGAAGCTGGCGCGGGGCAGGTGCTCGTTACCATTATAAAGGGGGTTCTGATTGAATTCGATGATGCGGCTGACCGCCTGGCGCAGCGCTTTGGACGGAATGGTTCCCCAATGGGTACAGCCGCCGCCCACGCTGTTGTAGCGTTCGATCACGGCGACGCGGGCCCCTTGTTTAGTCAAGCCCATTGCGGCGCCTTCGCCACCTGGTCCTGAGCCGATGATAAGAGCATCATAGTCATAATGTGGTTGCATAGCAGGCTAGCCTATTATTATACAAAATCACAACGTTAATGTAACATTGTAGCGCGAATTACCCAATCCGCATTGGCCTTTTTCTTAGCCTTATGTGTCCTTCGTCTCACGCTCGGCGTTAAAAATCACAGTTTGTATCAACGCTGTTGCAACAAATTTTGGTATAGTGTTTCTTTATGAAAAATGTGGAACTGGGCAGAACTATGGGCGTCAGAGCGCAACAAAAAGAGCGGACCCGGCGTTCACTTGTCGAAGCGGCATTTAGCCAGCTCAGCGCCGAGCGCAGCTTTGCCAGCCTGAGCCTCCGTGAGGTTGCCCGTGAAGCGGGTATCGCGCCCACCTCTTTTTACCGTCATTTTCGCGATGTCGATGAGCTGGGCCTGACCATGGTGGATGAAAGCGGCCTCATGTTGCGCCAGTTGATGCGCCAGGCTCGCCAGCGGATCGCCAAAGGCGGCAGCGTCATTCGTACCTCGGTTGCCACTTTCATGGAATTTATCGGCAACAATCCCAATGCTTTCCGCTTGCTGCTGCGTGAGCGTTCGGGAACCTCCGCGGCGTTTCGTGCCGCCGTGGCCCGCGAGATCCAGCATTTTATCGCCGAGCTGGCCGATTATCTCGAACTCGAGAATCATATGCCGCGCAGTTTTACCGAAGAGCAGGCCGAGGCGATGGTGATTATCGTGTTTAACGCCGGCGCGGAAGCGCTGGATGTCGACAGCAACCAACGTCGGCAGCTTGAGGAACGATTGGTGTTACAGCTGCGGATGATTTCGAAGGGGGCGTTTTACTGGTATCGCCGGGAGCAGGAAAAGGCGACCGCCCTCTCTCTTGACG
>JAATGH010000249.1 GCA_015654745.1 Enterobacterales bacterium | reverse complement strand
ACCAGCGCATTCAGCGAATCGAATCGGCGAGGCAGAAATGATCAAACGATTTATCGCATGGCTCAAAGCCATCTACATCAAACCGGTTGCCGCCCCCGCGGTGGCTGACACCAAAACAATCGAGGTAAACACTGTGACTGATACTACCGGCACCACCACTGCCGCACAAACGCCGGCAGACGAAGCGAAAGAAGGCGTTAAGGATTTTGACGCGGCTGTTGAGTTTATCAAGGTCGGCATCGAACATCTGGGCGCAGCTGCCATTGATGAGCTGAAAGAACTGGCGAAGAAGTATCTTTGAAGCTAAAGTAATCTCGATCACCACAGAAGCCGTATTATGACGAGGCATGTATGGATAATAAAGCGTCTGGATTGATGGAGGTTATAATTGACGGTGTCAAAGTGCAGCGGGAATTCTATTGTAATTCAGACCCACGATTTGGAAACCGAAAGATCCCAATTGTTGAAAGCAACTTGATAGACGTGACAGCAATTGACGATCATATTCCTCGATATATAACAGCAGGATTTGATTGATAACTTCATCTCATATGATTTGAAATAAGCCGCCTTCGGGCGGTTTTTTATTTGCATTGCCATAATCATTCACTTAGTGGTTAGGGCAATGCGTAATCAAAGCTACCAGCAACACCTGTCGCCATCACGGCCTAGTTGCTGGTGGCTTTTTATATTCATAAATGGTGAGGGCATAATGAAAACAGCGAAACTATGTAAAGTTTATCGCGGTGAATACTTCATTGGGTTTGGCCTCGCCATTGATGGCGAACTAATATCCAATCTGATCAGCACAACGCTAACTACGAAAAGCGACGAGCCGAATGATATCAGCGCAGTGTTTTCAAGACATATGGCTGACGCCGACAATCCAATCACCATAAACCTCGATGCGCCAAAGGATCATTAGGAGACGCCATGCCTGCCGCTATCCCGCGCGCCTGTCGTTCTCATGGTTGCCGTAGCACAACGACCGATCGCTCAGGCTATTGCGGGGCGCATCGCAACACCAATTGGGAAAACCACCAGCAGGGCAAAAGCCGGCATGAGCGTGGTTATGGCCGCCTTTGGGATTCGATCCGTCCTCGTATAATGACACGCGATAAACATCTTTGTCAGGAATGTCTGCGCCATGGTCGGGCCACGCCTGCTACCACGGTCGACCACATAATACCCAAAGCACACGGCGGCACCGATGCGGACAGCAACCTTGAAAGCCTGTGCTGGCCATGCCATCGCAGCAAGACAGCAACGGAGAGGACGCGATGACACGCGATGAAGAAACGGTATTGCTTTTCAAAGGTCTGATTGCCTCATTGACGACCGAGCAGCAGGCGAAGGTGAATCAATGCTTGCGCACCATCAGGCAGATGATAGTTGACTCCCCGAATGGTGAAGCGGTGATAGCGGTCGGCCTGATCGGTGCTGAGCTACAACAGGCAGGCTGACGCCCTCAAATGATAATGACTATCAATCATAACCATGATGATAACGATTCTTAATAAGCCTCGCAGATGAGAATGGCTCGCGTCCAGGCCCGGGGAGGGCGGGTTGAATCTTCACCCCTCTCACGACGTGGGACCGCCGCCTTGGGCCGATTTTTACGCGCCCGAAATAAGGAATTTTTTTTCGACAATTTTTAACATTTCGGGAGGGTTATGGGAACGTCGGTTCGGGCGGCCGGAGGCGGCCGAAAAAGCAACTCGACGGCCAAGCATAAAAGCAGCCTGACCCGGATCGCGCCGCCGGATGAGTTAATGGGCGACACCGCGATCAAGATCTGGAAAACCCAAAGCAAAATTTTAATCGACCGCGGGACATTCGAACTGGAAGATGCTCCGTTGCTGTTGGCATATTGCAATTCGTTCCATCTGATGATCGTGGCGGAACAGGTTATCACCGCCCAGGCATTAAAGGATGTCGAAAATAAGGGCCTTGCTGATCTCGGCGGTACCGGTGGATTGAAAAAACATCCCGCCGTAGCAGTCCGAAATGATTGTGTGTCGCAACTTGCGCGTTTGGGTTCGTTACTCGGCCTAGATCCGCTGAGCCGGATACGGATGATCGGCGGCGGAAACGATGGCGACAATGAGAACGAATTCGATGAGTTCTAACTATGGCCTCTTACCCGAACGTAAATGCCGCCCAGCAATACGCCCGGGAGGTGATTAGCGGGAAAATTCCCGCCTGTAAATATGTCAAAGCCGCCTGCCAGCGGCACTTTGATGATCTGGAAAAATCCAAGGACAAAAGCTGGCCGTACCGGTTCGATAAAGATAAGGCTGAGAGGGCTTGCCGGTTTCTGCAAAAATTGCCGCACACCAGCGGCAAATGGGCCAAACAAAAATTACTGATTACCCTCGAGCCCTGGCAGCAATTCATCTTCTCGATGGTGTTCGGCTGGATTAAGAAAAAAAACAAAATGCGCCGGTTCCGGGAGGCGTACACCGAAGTCCCGCGGAAAAACGGCAAATCTCTGTTTGCCGCCGGCGTGGGGACATTCATGTTTTGCGCCGATGATGAGTACGGCGCGGAAGTGTATTGCGGTGCCACCACGGAACGCCAGGCGTGGAAGGTCTTTCGGCCAGCGCTGTTGATGGCCCAGAAGCTACCCAATTTGCGTAAGCGATTTCAGGTAAAGCCTTGGGCAAAAAAGATGACCCGCCCGGACGGCTCGGTGTTTGAACCCATCATCGGTGACCCTGGCGACGGGGATTCACCGTCCTGCGCATTGATAGACGAATACCACGAACACGCCACGGACACGCTCTATACCACGATGACCACCGGTATGGGCGCCCGGGCACAGCCGTTGGCCTGGATAATCACCACGGCGGGTTTTACCCTTGACTGCCCCTGCTACGAAAAGCGCAGGCAGGTGACCGAAATGTTGGACAATATCCTGCCTAATGAGGAATTGTTCGGCATCATCTACACCTTGGATGAGGGGGACGACTGGACTAAGCCCGAGGCACTGTTAAAAGCCAACCCGAACATGGGTGTGTCGGTCGAAGAAGATTATTTACGGGCGCAGCAGCAACTGGCCATCAGCGTCCCGTCGCAAACCAACAAGATAAAAACCAAGCATTTCAATTTATGGGTGTCGGCAAAATCCGCCTATTTCAATCTTGAGAAGTGGAAAAAATGTGCGGATCCCACCCTGAAAATTGAAGATTTTTATGGTGAAGAATGCCACGTCGGCATTGACCTGGCCTCTAAGCTGGATCTGAACTGCGCCTGCCCCGTGTTTACGCGGGTTATCGATGGCAAGCTGCATTATTTTTGCGTCGCTCCGGCATTTTGGGTTCCTGAGGACACTGTATTTTCGACCGATCCCGCCATAAAGCGTACCGCTGAACGTTATTCGCGGTTCGTCAATATGGAAAAGCTCATCGCAACCGACGGTGCCGAGGTCGATAACCGGCAAATTTTTGACCATATCGTCGGGCTAAATCAGCAGGTCAAGGTGATCAGTTGCCCCATCGATCCCCATGGCGCCACCAGTATTTCTCATTCCCTGGCGGATGAAGGGCTGGAGCCTATCACCATTATCCAGAATTACACCAATATGAGTTCCCCCATGATGGAGCTGGAGGCCGCCATAGCCTCCGGGCGATTCCATCATGACGGTAACCCCATAATGACATGGTGTATCAGCAACGTGGTCGGCAAGCACATTCCTGGGAGTGATGACGTGGTGCGCCCAACCAAAGAAGGGAACGAAAACAAAATCGACGGCGCGGTGGCGCTGATTATGTCCATTGGCCGGGCGATGCTGCCGGACACCCGGCCGGATATATCGGGCTTTTTAAACGATCCAATCATGGTGGGAATTTGATGGCACGAAACAAAAAACCGGGGCGCGTAAAATCGGCGCTGCTCAATTGGTTGGGCGTGCCGATTAGCCTAACCACTGGCACATTTTGGCAGGAATGGTCCGGCACCAGCAGCAGTGGGAAGATAGTCACCGCTGACCTGGCCATTCGATTGTCGGCGGTCTGGGCTTGCGTGCGATTACTAAGCGAATCGACCTCCACGCTACCCCTCAAAGTCTACCGCCGCCAGGCTGATGGCTCCCGGCAACTGGCGCAAGATCTGCCTGTTTATCAGGTTTTATGTCGCCGGCCTAATCTGGAAATGACGCCATCCCGCTTTATGTTGTTGCTGGTGGCTTGCATTTGCCTGCGCGGTAATGCCTTTGTCGAAAAGTTGATGATCGGCTCAAAGCTTGTGTCGTTGATGCCTTTGTTGCCGCAGAACATGGTTGTTAAACGGCTGGATAGCGGCGCGCTCGAATACACTTATACCGAAAAACACGGCAAGCGCGTCATTCCGGTCAACCGAATGATGCATATCCGTGGTTTTGGATTGGACGGAGTGTGTGGGCTGATCCCGATGTCAGCTGGACGCAATGTGATGGGTTCAGCGATGGCTGTTGAGGAGTCAGCCGCAAAAATATTCGAGAATGGGATCCAAAATTCCGGGTTCATCAGTTCCAAAACCGACCTTAAGGAAGATCAGCGTGCTCGGCTTAAGCAAAACCTAAACACATTCGTCGGTTCGAAAAACGCCGGTAAAGTCATGGTCCTTGAGGGTGAAATGACCTATCAGGGTGTAACGATGAATCCGGAAGCCGCGCAAATGTTGGAAAGCCGCGCATTCAGCATCGAGGAGATATGCCGCTGGTTTAGGGTGCCGCCCTTTATGGTGGGGCACGTCGATAAACAAAGCTCATGGGCATCGAGCGTTGAGGGCATGAACCTGCTTTTCCTGACCAATACGCTGCGACCGTTACTGGTGAATATCGAGCAGGAGATTTCACGCTGCTTGATGAACGGCGACGATGATGTGTTTGCCGAGTTTTCAGTTGAAGGGTTGTTGCGGGCCGACAGTGCCGGCCGGGCGGCCTATTACACCACCGCCTTGCAAAATGGCTGGATGAGCCGCAATGATGTCCACCGCCTGGAGAACCTGCCACCGATTGAGGGCGGCGATATTTATACCGTGCAACTAAACCTTACTCCGTTGGACCAATTGGGTAAGGAGCCGACGGCAAACGGCGAACAGGCCCGGGCGGCCCTTGAATCATGGTTGTTCCCGGAACGTCAGACCACCCCGCAGAATCAAGATAAAAGCCACGTCGCTTAATTAGGAGTATCTCTCATGACAATTAGAAGCCTTCCGGCTGCGCCGGCGGGGCGCCCTTGCGCGCGCGTATCCTGCGAAGTGGCTCCGGGCGCTATGGAACGCTGGAATGGCGGGATCAAGGCGGCCGCAGGGACAGACAACACGATCACGATTTTCGATGTGATCGGCGCTGACTTCTGGGGCGAAGGTGTGACGGCCAATCGTATCTCTGGCGCGCTGCACTCCATGGCGGGCGAAGATGTCACGGTAAATATCAACTCCCCGGGCGGCGATATGTTCGAAGGGTTGGCTATTTACAACCTGCTGCGGGAATACAGCGGCAAGGTGACGGTAAAAGTCATGGGCCTGGCCGCCTCCGCCGCGTCGATTATCGCCATGTCTGGCGATGAGGTGCAGGTTGGCCGCGGGGCGTTTTTGATGATCCATAACTGCTGGGTCGCAGTGATGGGCAACCGCAACGACCTGATCCGCACCGCGCAAGATATGGAGCCATTTGATCGGGCGATGACGGATATCTACGCCGCCCGCAGCGGCCAGACCGCCGACGACATCGCCGCCATGATGGATAACGAAACCTATATTGCCGGCAGCGACGCTGTCGATAAGGGGTTTGCCGACAGCCTGTTACCTGCAGACGAAATTCAGGACGGCGAAGATAATCCCGCCGCCGCTGTACGAAAAATGGATGCGCTGCTGGCCAAAGCCAACATACCGCGCTCCGAGCGTCGCAAATTACTGAAAGCTTTAACGGGTTACACGCCGGGCGCTGTAACTGATACCTCCGGTACGCCGAGCGCTACCACCATCAATGAAGAATCTGTAGCCAGCTTGGAAGCCGCTTTAAACGGGCTGAAAGCGGCGTGCCAATAAATTGGAGAAATTATGTCTGATGTGAATGAGTTACTGAAAAAGGTTTCCTCTCAGATCGAGGAAACTAACGGCAAATTT
>JAATGH010000320.1 GCA_015654745.1 Enterobacterales bacterium | reverse complement strand
GCTTCGCGTCAATGCGAATTGAACAGTCTGCGTTATTTGCTACAAAGCGGCGAACTGGTAGGGAAAATCAGCCAACTCGTGCATATGCTGCAACGCGAGCGTGGCACCTCTAATTTGTATCTCTGCTCCGATGGCCGTCTGTTTAGCGAGGAGCTGGCGCTGCGCGAGCAGGAAGTGGCGCAAGCGGAGCTGCCGCTGATGGCGCATCTGGATCGGTTGGAAACCATGACGGCCGACCTACCGCAGGCCAGCCGTTTATTCAGCCGGGTGGCCAGCGTGGTGTATGCGTTAAGTCTGCTGCCGGCGCTGCGCCAGCAGATTCGCCAGCGATCGCTGCCCTTGCCGCAGGCCATGACCTTTTTTAATGACATTGTCCGTAACCTGCTTTCACTGGTATTTGACGTCTCGGATACGGCGGCGGAACCGACTATTTCGCGGGCGCTGATCGCCATGTTTAGCTTTATGCAGGGCAAGGAGTTTGCCGGACAGGAGCGGGCGATAGGCGCGGCGGCCTTTGCCGCCGGCGCGTTCAACGAGGATACGCAGCAACGGCTCCTTAACCTGATTGAACGGCAGGATCGCTGCTTTGATACGTTCGTGGATTTTGCCGACGATCACAATCGGCAACGCTGGCTGCAGATGGAGACTGACAGCGAATTCGAGCGTTTACGCCGTATCGCCTGTACGCGCGGCACGCTGCCTCAGCGCGAGGAAGAGGGTAGTCTACGCTGGTTTGCCCTCGCGACTCAGCGCATCGATGACATGAAGCAGTTGGAGGATAGTCTGGAACAGACGCTAATGTGTCTGTGCCGTGCGCGGATCGCCGCCGCCGAACAGGACGATAGGGAACAAATGGCCAATATGGAAAGCGTGATGTCGGCGGCGGAGCGCGGCGATCCAGGCTATTCGGTCTTTATCGCCAGCCACGATAGAGTCGGCGCTGAAGACGACGGGACGGGCGCGTCCCAGGGCTGGCTGAGCAGCGATGGCCTCCGGCCCCAATTGGGGCGTTCACTGCTCTCCCTGGTACAACACCAGTCGCGGCGACTGCAGGAGCTGGATCATGAACTGACGGCGCTGCGCGATACCCTAAATGAAAGAAAGCAGATCGATCGCGCCAAGGGCCTGCTGATGCAGCATCGGGGGTTAAGCGAGGAGGAGGCGTACAAAACCCTGCGCCGGATGGCGATGAACCAAAATAAAAAGCTGATTGAAATCGCCACCGCGATGCTGGCGGTCGCCGACGTGTTTCAAAATCTACCCTGAGGCCTGGGTGCACACGAACGGTGCGTGTTTCGCCCGCCGGCGGTGCAACAAACGGCGTCCGAAGTCGGCGCCTCCGGCCTGAATGACGCTGGCCGCCGGGGCTGGGGATGGCGCAGGTAGGGAAAAGTATTCCCCTCGATAACTGGCACATTTATTGCTTTAATCAAACGGTAAAACCTACATTATTGACGTGTTTCAAGCCAATGGCGGTTTGAAACGGGTTAATTGGACAAAGGCGTCCATAAGCATGCAAGATCTTGCATACGCTTATGGACGCCTTTTTTTTTACAGCCAGCAACGGCTGTTTGCCGAAGGGGTCGTGAATGAGTGCTTCCAAAACCACGGGTATGGCGGTTTCCCGCCGTCAGTTTTTGTTGGGCAGCGCGGCTATTGGCGGCAGCGTGGTACTGCCAGGGATGATGAACCGCGTCTGGGCTGCCGGGTCTGATGCGCCGGAGAAAAAAGAGATCCGCGTGGGTTTCATTCCCCTAACGGATTGTGCATCGGTAGTGATGGCTACCATAAAAGGCTTCGATAAAAAATACGGCATCACCATTATCCCCAGCAAAGAAGCCAACTGGGCGACGGTGCGCGACAAGCTGCTGTCCGGCGAGCTGGATGCGGCGCATATCCTCTACGGTCAATTGTATGGCCTGCAGATGGGGTTATCAGGCCCGCAGAGCAATATGGCGGCGCTGATGACGATCAACCAAAACGGTCAGGGCATTACGCTTGCCAACCAACTGCGCGATGCCGGCATAACCGATCTGGCGCAGTTGCAAAAATATGTGGCCGCCAGCCCGGCCGGCACCTACACCTTTGCCCAGACGTTCCCGACGGGCACCCATGCCATGTGGCTTTATTATTGGCTGGCGTCCGCGGGGATCCATCCGCTCAACGATATCCGCACGGTAGTGGTCCCGCCGCCGCAGATGGTGATGAACCTGAAAATCGGCAATATGGTTGGCTATTGCGTCGGCGAGCCCTGGAATCAGCGCGCCATCAGCGACGGGCTCGGCTTTACCGCGGCCACCTCGCAGGATATCTGGCCCGATCACCCGGAAAAGGTGCTGGGCACACGCGCTGACTGGGTCAAGGCCAACCCGAATAGCGCCCGTGCCCTGACCGCCGCGGTGCTGGAAGCGTCCCGCTGGATTGACGCCTCCGACGATAACCGCCGTGAAACCGCCGGGGTACTTGCCGGCCGCGCCTATATCAATACCAAAGAAGAAACCATCGTCGGACGCATGCTGGGCGAGTACCAAAACGGGCTGGGCAAAAGCTGGAAAGACCCGCACGCCATGCGTTTCTACCGTGACGGCACGGTGAACTATCCCTATCTGTCCGATGGCATGTGGTTCCTGACCCAGCATAAACGCTGGGGCATGCTCACCGCCGATCCGGATTATCTGGCCGTGGCCAGGCAGGTCAATCGCATCGATATCTACCGGCAGGCCGCCGCGGCGGTTGGCAATATCCCGCTGCCGGACAGCGACATGCGCAGCAGCGTGTTGATGGATGGCCGCCGCTGGGACGGTAGCGATCCGAGCGGTTATGCCGCGAGTTTTAGCGTAAAAAAATAAGTGAGGTAATGATGAAAAATCAGGCTCAGGTTATCCCTATCTTGGCGGAAAGCGCCCCCGAGGCCGTGCACAGCGCGGAAATCATGCCCTTGCCAACCCTCCCGGTTGCGGCAAAGGCGCCGGCCTCTTCTCATGCACACCCGCCACGCTTCTCTTTGCCGCCGCTGCGCAACGTGGCGCAGCGCATATTTCCCGCGCTGTTGGGAATGGGGATATTACTGTGTATTTGGCAGATCGCGGCCATGAACAGTCAAAATTTCCCGACGCCCTGGGCGACCTGGGCGGCGGCGTTGAAGATTTTTGCCGACCCGTTTTATGTCGCCGGGCCGAACGATATGGGCATCGGCTGGAACGTGCTGGCGTCGCTGCAGCGTGTGGGAATCGGCTTTGGGCTGGCGGCGCTGGTGGGCATCCCCGCGGGATTCCTGATCGGCCGCTTTAGCTTTGTCGCGCATATGCTTAACCCGATTATTTCCCTGCTGCGTCCCGTCAGCCCGCTGGCATGGCTGCCCATCGGCCTGTTGTTGTTCAAGCGGGCGGAGCCGGCATCCAGCTGGACCATTTTTATCTGCTCCATCTGGCCAATGATCCTCAACACCGCCGAAGGTGTCCGCCTTATTCCCCAAGATTATCTTAACGTGGCGCGGGTACTCAAGTTGTCTGAATTTACCGTGATGCGCAAAATTTTGCTACCGGCAGTGTTGCCTAATGTATTGACCGGCGTGCGGTTGTCCATCGGCATCGCCTGGCTGGTGATTGTGGCGGCGGAAATGCTGACCGGCGGGATCGGCATCGGTTTCTGGATCTGGAATGAATGGAACAACCTGAATGTGGAAAACATCATTATTGCCATCGTGATAATTGGGGTGATCGGACTGCTGCTCGAACAGGGGCTGATGCTGATTGCCAAACGTTTTAGCTATGACAACCGCTAAGGGGCCGACCATGGAAACGAAACCCATTATTCAGGTACAACACGTCAGCCAGCGGTTCAATACCGCCAGCGGAGAATTTCTGGCACTGCAGGATGTGAGCTTTGATATTTACACCGGGGAAAACATCAGCCTGATCGGGCATTCCGGCTGCGGCAAATCGACGTTACTTAATTTGATCGCCGGCCTCACCTTGCCGACCAGCGGCGGACTGTTGTGCGACAACCGGGAAATCGCCGGACCAGGCCCGGAACGCGGCGTGGTATTCCAGAACCACTCATTGCTGCCGTGGCTGACGACCTATGAGAATGTGGCACTGGCCGTGCGCCAGGTCTTTCGCGGCCGCATGACCAAAGCCGAGATGCATGGGTGGATTACCCACAATCTGGAACTGGTGCATATGGGCCACGCCTTGAATAAACGTCCTAATGAAATCTCGGGCGGAATGAAACAGCGCGTCGGGATTGCCCGCGCGCTGGCGATGAAACCCAAAGTACTACTGATGGATGAGCCCTTTGGGGCCCTGGATGCACTGACCCGCGCCCATTTGCAGGATGCGGTAATGGAAATCCAGCAGCGCCTGCAAACGACCATTGTCCTGATTACCCACGATGTGGATGAAGCCGTGCTCTTGTCGGATCGGGTACTGATGATGACCAATGGCCCGGCGGCCACGGTCGGGGAGATCGTGGACGTACGGCTTGAACGCCCGCGCTCGCGCGTCGCGCTGGCGGATGATCCGCGTTATCACCAATATCGGCAGCAGGTGCTGCATTTCTTGTATGAAAAACAGTCGAAGGCCGCTTAGGCGGGAGGCAGCAAACATGATGAAACCGAATCTGGTTGTCATTGGCCATGGTATGGTCGGCCACTATTTTCTTGAACAATTGGTCGAGCGTAATCTGCACCAGCTATACCACATTGTGGTGTTTGGCGAAGAGCGTTATGAAGCTTACGATCGCGTCCATTTAACTGACTATTTTTTCGGCCGCAGCGCGTTATCCCTTTCGCTGGTCGAAAAGGGCTTTTTCGCCGCCCACGATATCGAGCTGCGCCGCGAAAGCGCCGTTGTCGCCATCGACCGCCGGCGCCGCTGCGTACTCGACGCGCAGGGGCAAGAAACGGCTTATGACCAGGTGGTGATGGCGACGGGATCCTACGCGTTTGTGCCACCTATCCCCGGAAATACCCGCCCGGGATGCCTGGTTTACCGCACGCTGGACGATCTGGACGCCATCACCGTCCAGGCGCGGCAAGCCAAAAAGGGCGTGGTGATCGGCGGTGGCCTATTGGGGCTGGAAGCGGCAAACGCGCTGCGCCAACTGGGTCTGGAAACACATGTGGTCGAGTTTGCACCGCGCCTGATGGCGGTGCAGCTCGATGAGGGCGGCGCGGCGATGCTGCGCCGCAAGATTGAAGCGCTGGGCGTGCAGGTGCACACCGGCAAAGCGACCCGGGAGATTGTCGACGGCGAACAATCGATGCATCGGCTGTGTTTTGCCGACGACAGCGTACTTGAGACCGACCTGGTCCTGTTTTCCGCCGGAATTCGGCCGCGGGACAACCTGGCGGACGGCTGCGGTCTGGATAAGGGCGCGCGCGGCGGCATCGTGATTGACGACCATTGTCAGACCTCGGACGCCTCGATTTTTGCCATTGGCGAATGCGCGCTGTGGCAAGGCCAGATTTTCGGCCTGGTGGCGCCGGGCTACCGGATGGCTCGCACCGTGGCCGATACCCTGGCGCAGCGGGACACGCCTTTTACCGGCGCTGATATGAGCACCAAGCTCAAACTGCTGGGGGTCGACGTGGCCTCCATCGGCGATGCGCACGGCTGCACCGCCGGCTGCCAAAGTTATCAGTGGACGGACGGCCCGAACGAAATCTACAAAAAAATCGTGGTTTCCGCCGATGGCAAACGCCTGTTGGGCGCCGTGCTGATCGGCGATGCCGACGACTACAGCCTGCTGTTGCAAATGATGCTTAACGGCACCGACCTGCCCGCCCAGCCGGGAAACCTTATCCTGCCGGCGCGCTCCGGCGACAAGCCTAAAGGGGGAGGGATCGCGGCGCTGCCCGCGGTTGCGCAGCTTTGCTCTTGCCACAATGTCAGTAAAGGCGATATTTCAGCGGCGATAGCCGGCGGTTGCACCGATCTGGCGGCCCTAAAGGCCCGCACCAAAGCCGGTACTGGCTGTGGCGGCTGCGTTCCCTTGCTTAAGCAGGTGATGGAGTACGAACTACAGCAGTTGGGCGTGGAGGTAAAAAAAGATGTGTGCGAGCATTTCGCCTATTCCCGCCAGGAGCTGTATCACCTGATCCGCGTGCAGAATATCCATACTTTCGATGACCTGCTTGCTCGCTACGGGCAGGGACTTGGCTGCGAGGTATGTAAACCGCTGGTGGGGTCCATGCTGGCGTCGTGTTGGAACGACTATCCGCTCAAACCGCAGCATGTGCCGCTGCAGGACACCAACGATCGCTTCTTTGCCAATATTCAGAAAGATGGCACCTATTCAGTGGTGCCGCGGATCCCGGCGGGTGAAATCACCCCGCAGGGCCTGATCGCCATCGGCCAGGTGGCACAGCGCTATAACCTGTATACCAAGATTACCGGCGGCCAGCGTGTGGATCTGTTTGGGGCCAGGCTTGAACAATTGCCGGCGATCTGGCGCGAGCTGATTGACGCCGGATTTGAAACCGGCCACGCCTACGGTAAATCATTGCGCACGGTCAAATCCTGCGTCGGTTCGACCTGGTGTCGCTACGGCGTACAGGACTCCACCCGGCTGGCGATTAAGCTGGAGCATCGCTACAAAGGTCTACGCTCGCCGCATAAGATCAAGATGGCGGTATCGGGCTGTACCCGCGAATGTGCGGAAGCGCAGGGGAAAGACATTGGCGTCATCGCCACTGATAAAGGGTGGAATCTGTACGTGTGCGGCAATGGAGGCATGAAACCGCGGCATGCGGATCTGTTCGCCAGCGATCTGGATACCGACACCTTGTTGCGCACCATCGATCGCCTGCTGATGTTTTACATCCGCACCGCCGATCGCCTGCAACGCACCAGTACCTGGTTGGACAACCTGGACGGCGGTATCGATTACCTGCGCCAGGTGATCCTGGCCGACAGTCTCGACATCGTCGCGGAGCTGGATAAAGAAATGCGGCACGTGGTGGAGACTTACCAGTGCGAATGGCGCACCACGCTGGAGAACCCGGCCAATCTGGGACTATTCCGCGCCTTCTTGAACAGCGACCATCCGGACGAGGCCGTGGTGATGATGCCTGAGCGCGGGCAACTCCGCCCGGCCCGGCAGGATGAAAAATCGCCGGTTCCGGCCGGGGACGACTCATCCCTGGACGCCCAGTGGGTACACCTCGGCGCGGTGCGGGATATTCCGGACAATGTGGGCATCGCCGCCCGTATCGGTCAGCAGCAGATTGCCCTGTTTCATTTGCCCGCCAGCGAACAGCGGGTTTACGCGCTGGACAACCGCGAACCGGGCAGCGGTGCCAATGTGCTGTCGCGCGGACTACTGGGGGACGTTGCCGGCGAGCCGGTGGTGATATCGCCGTTGTACAAGAAAAGATTCAGGTTGTGCGACGGCATCAGCCCGGACGACGCCCAGCTGTGCGTACGGTCCTGGCCGGTCAAGATCGAGCAAGGACAAATCTGGGTACACCCCCGGCGGATAAACTGAACCCAGCGGGTAACTCCGCTCCTGATTGATGAGGTGTGAAGATGATGACAACGCGATCGATATTGGCCCAGGCGCAGCAACGCCAGCCGGTGCAACACGGCGAAGTCTGGCTGGTCGGCGCCGGTCCGGGCGACGCGGAACTGCTGACCTTGAAGGCGCTGCGTGTCCTCCGGCAGGCGGATGTCGTGGTGTTCGACCGGCTCGTATCGGCCGAGATTATGGCCCTGGTGCCGACACGGGCCCTGTGTATCGACGTGGGGAAATCGCGCGGTTGCCAACGGCTTGCGCAGGAGAACATCAATCAACTGCTGGTCGAACTGGCCCGCTCGGGGCAGCGTGTGGTTCGACTTAAAGGCGGCGACCCCTTTATTTTTGGCCGCGGCGGCGAAGAGCTGGATTATCTGCAACTGGCGGGGCTGATCTGCCACGTAGTGCCAGGCATAACGGCGGCCACGGGCTGCGCGGCCGCCGTTGGACTGCCGCTGACCTATAGGGACTGCGCCCAGTCGGTACGGTTTGTCACCGGCCATGTTCGCGACGGCGAGCCGCAGTTGGACTGGCCGACGCTTGCCGATGCGCAGCAAACGCTGGTGTTTTATATGGGGCTGAGCCATGCCAGCCGTTTATGCCAGCGGCTGATTGAACATGGACTGGCGGCGCGGACGCCGGTGGCGATTATCGAGCGCGGCACCCAGCCCGAACAGCGCCTACTGACCGCCACCCTGGGTACCCTGGCGGAATTGCTGGCGCGTTATCAGCCGCAATCGCCGAGCCTGCTGATCGTCGGCGAGGTTGTGCGGTTCTGCCGCCATCCGGCGTTGAGCGTGGCCGGGCCCGCCGTGTCGCTGATGGTGAAAAATCATGCCGCGGCCTGATCGCCGGCACCCTGGGGCGAATGCCCGGGTTTGGCCGCCATCTACGCTTCGGCCGGGATGTCGCGGCACAGGCCTGGGGGGGACTCGGACATGAATGCCAAATCCTCAACCTACGTAAAAAGCGTCTGTCCCTACTGCGGAGTAGGCTGCGGCGTGGTGCTGGAAGTCCGGGACAATCGCGTTATCAAGGTCTCGGGCGACAAAACGCATCCGGCCAATTTCGGCCGGCTGTGCACCAAGGGCAATAGCTGCGGGCAGGCTATCGCCGAGTCGGGGCGGCTGGAGCACGCTTACCTGCGTGAGGATCGCCGGCGCGAGCCGGCGCGGGTGGAACTGAAACACGCCATCCGCGAGGCCGCGCACCGGCTGCGCGCCATTATTGATACCCATGGTCCCGATGCGGTGGCGCTCTATGTCTCCGGCCAAATGTCGCTGGAAGCACAATACCTGGCCAACAAACTGGCCAAAGGGTTTATCGGCACCAACAATATCGAGTCCAACTCCCGTCTGTGCATGGCAAGCGCCGCCAGCGGCTACAAGCTTTCGCTGGGGGCGGACGGGCCGCCGGGATCCTACGAGGACTTTGAGCGGGCTGATGTGTTCTTCGTTATCGGCGCGAATATGGCCGACTGCCATCCAATCCTTTTTCTGCGCATGATGGATCGGGTCAAACAGGGAGCCAGACTTATTGTGGTCGATCCGCGCCGTAACGCGACGGCGGATAAAGCGCACCTGTTTTTGCAGATCAGACCCGGCACCGATCTGGCCCTGCTTAATGGTCTGCTGTATCTGATTGCCCGCAACGGCCATATCGACAAGGAATTTATTGCCGCTTGTACCGAAGGCTGGGCGGCGATGCCCGCATTCCTGGACGACTATCGCCCGGAGCGGGTCGCGGAAATAACGGGATTGTCCGAAGCCGATATCCGCACGGCGGCCGAATGGATCGGCACCGCGTCCGAATGGACAAGTTGCTGGACCATGGGGCTAAACCAAAGCACCCATGGCACCTGGAACACTAACGCCATCTGCAACCTGCACTTGGCGACCGGCGCGATTTGCCGCCAGGGTAGCGGCCCGTTTTCCCTGACCGGGCAACCCAACGCCATGGGAGGGCGGGAAATGGGCTATATGGGTATGGGCCTACCTGGCCAGCGATCGGTGCTGGTGGATCAAGATCGCACCTTTATCGAAGCGCTATGGGGCGTGCCGGCCGGGACCCTGCGCACCGATCTGGGCGGCGGCACGGTAGACTTGTTCGAGCTGATGCAGGCCGGCAAGATCAAAGCCTGCTGGATTATCTGCACCAACCCGGTGGCCACGGTCCCCAACCGAAGCAAGGTGATTGACGCGCTGCGGGCGGCCAAACTGGTCATTACGCAGGATGCCTTTCTCGACACCGAGACCAATAGTTACGCGGATATCCTGCTGCCCGGCGCGCTGTGGGCCGAGGCCGAAGGCGTGATGATCAACTCCGAGCGCAACCTGACCCTGATGCAACAGGCCGTCAGCCCGCCCGGCGAGGCGGCGGCCGACTGGCAAATCATTGCCGCCGTGGCCTGCGCAATGGGCTATGCCGGGGGGTTCAGCTATGCCTCCGCCGCCGACGTGTTTGCGGAAATCAAGCGTGCCTGGAATCCCAAGACCGGCTACGATATCCGCGGCGTGGACTACGGGCGCCTGCGCCAGGCGCCCGTGCAGTGGCCCTGTCCGCCCGACGACGGCCAGGATCGCCATCCCGTCCGTTATCTGAAAAAAGACGAGAGCCAGACGCCCGGGGGGCCCCTGGGCGGCGCCCGGCCCCGTGTCGTCTTCGCCACCGAAAACGGTAAGGGAGTCTTTTTCCCCCGGGCCTATATGCCGCCCGCCGAGATGCCGGACGACGATTTTCCGTTGGTGCTGAATACCGGCCGTTTGCAGCACCAATGGCATACCATGACCAAGACCGGCAAAATCCCGACGCTCAACAAGCTTAATCCGGGGCCTTTTATCGAAATGCATTCCGAGGACGCCGCCGCCCTCGGTATTCGTACCAAGGATCGAGTGGAAGTGCGATCGCGACGGGGGCGCGCCGTTTTGCCCGCCTCGGTGACCGACCGGGTGCGTCCCGGCCAGTGCTTCGCTCCCTTTCATTGGAACGATGTCTTTGGCGCAGACCTCGCCATCAACGCCGTCACCAGTGATGCTATCGACCCGATATCCCGGCAGCCCGAATTCAAGTTCTGCGCCGTCGTTCTGACGCGCTGCCCGGAGCAACCGTCCGCCTTCTTGCCGGACGGCGGGAACGATCACGCTGCTGCTTCCGCATGCGACGACCTCAACGCTGGCTTTGGCGACCAAAAACGCAAGGAATTCCCCATGAAGCAGATCGATGCGCTGGCCGCCTTACTCGGCCTGGACGCTGCGCCCGTCATCACGCTGGGCGAACACGAACAACTCTATCTGCAGGGTTATCTGACCGGCCTGCGCTCCGATGTATCCAGACCGGCGGGCGGCGTGCCCGTGCTGCCGGCTTCCGCGCCTGTAGAGACGGCCAAGCGCCTGATGCTCAATGGCATGCTCGCCGGGATGTTCGCGCGGACCTGGCTGCCCGGCGAGGCGATCGGCGCGTTGCCCCTATCCGCCCCGGCGCGTCTTCCCATCAGGATCCTCTGGGCTTCCTCGACCGGTAATGCCGAAAGCGTCGCGGCCCGGTGCGCCGAGCGGTTGAGGGCCAAAGGTCATACCGTGGCCCTTGCCGAGCTGGGTGATGTCAAGGTGGCGGACCTGGCCGCCGCGCCGCGCGTGCTTTTTGTGGTCAGTACCTTCGGCGACGGCGACCCGCCTGACAATGGTGCTTTTTTCTGGGCGGATTTGCAGACGGACCGGGCGCCCAGGCTAGAGGGAATAGCATTCTCCGTACTGGCGCTGGGGGACTCGAACTATGACCAGTTTTGCGGTTTCGGCCGCCGACTCGATGCGCGGCTCGAGGCGCTGGGCGCAAAGCGGCTGCTGGCCCGGTGCGACTGTGATGTGGAATACCAGCAGGGCGCGCAGACTTGGGTCGACGGCATCCTCGCGACGCTGGCGGTAAGCCCGATCACGGGCGGTGCCATAATGACCGCGCCCCCGGTGGCGGGTGAGGAGGTCATACCGGCGCCGTTGCCGGCCTTCAGCCGCCGCCAGCCCCTGCGCACGCATCTGGTGCTCAATAAACTGCTTAATGCCCCTGGAGCGCAAAAAGAGACCCGGCAATTGGCTTTTGATCTGGCTGGCCGCGACATTTGCTACGAAGCTGGGGACGCGCTCGGGGTCTGGCCAACCAACGCCCCCGGCTTGGTGAGCGATATGTTGGCGGCCCTTAAACTGCCGCCATCGACCGTGGTGATGGTCAAGGGTCGCGGCGATACCACCCTTGCCGAGGCGTTGTCCAGCCATGTCGATATTGCCCGAATCACACCGGAGATCTTGCGGTTCGTCAGCGAACGCTCCGGCCATCAAACGCTGGCCGAATTGCTGAAAGAGGAGCACCACAGCCGACTGCAACAGTGGTTATGGGGGCGGCAGATTATCGATCTCCTGCAGGCGTTCCCGATTCAGGCGCCGGCTAACGAATGGCTGATGGTGTTTAAGCCCTTGCAGCCGCGTTTATACTCGATCTCCTCAAGCCCGAAGACCACGCCGGAACAAGTACAACTGACGGTCTCGGTGGTGCGTTACGGCGCTAACCTGCAGCGCGGCGGGGTATGTTCGACCTTTTTGGCCGACCGGGCCGAATCCGTAGCGGTGCCGATTTTCGTCCAAAAGTCGACCCACTTCCGGCTACCGGCAAACCCGGAGACGCCAATGATTATGGTGGGACCCGGCACGGGTATCGCCCCCTTCCGGGCTTTTTTACACGAGCGGCGGGCCATCGGCGCCAAGGGCCGGAACTGGCTGGTGTTCGGCGAGCAGCGGGAGGCGACAGACTTTTATTATCGTGAAGAACTTGAGGCGCTGCGACAGGACGGCTATCTGCATCGGCTGGATACCGCGTTCTCACGTGACCAAGCGGAAAAAATCTATGTACAGCATCGTATCCGTGAACAAGGCGCCGAGCTATGGCGCTGGCTGCAGGAGGGCGCTTGCCTCTATGTTTGCGGCGCCGCCGGCCGGATGGCCAAGGATGTCGATGCGGCGCTTAGGCAGGTAACGCAGGCTCACGGCGCCATGGGCGCTGAAGACGCGGCGGCCTATGTCGCCAAGCTGCTCCAGGAGAAACGTTATGTCCGGGACGTGTACTGATCCTTGACAAAGGCTGGTTGGCGCGCGGCGATGGGAACATGACGCCCAGGTTAAAAAGTTTTGTCGGGCGGATATTGGCCGGTTCTGCTTCAACATCGCTATAATAGATAGCATTAATGGACTTGGCAGGGTAAATGGCATTTAAGTGCAAAATATAGGGTATAAAGTTGCAGTAGTATCCTTATCATGATTATACAAAAGGTACGCGCCAGTATCGATTTTCGATACGGCGTCGTTAAATGAAAGCACCTGCTATTAGAACCTGGTCGCCCGAAGAAAGGCCCGTATTGCCCGGTGCGCCGTCCAATCCCGTTCATACGCGCGCCAGGCGGCTTTCCTACGCATTGGTGGGCATAACCATCGCTATTACCGGTGGTCTGGGCAATTCCATCGTCAGTGCCAATATTCCCTCGGTACAGGGGGCATTAGGGCTGGATTCGGATCAGGTTTACCTGCTGAACGCCGCGTATGTCATGACCAATGTGTCGGCAAACCTGCTGCTGGTGAAATTCCGCCAGCAGTTCGGTTTACCGGCGTTCACGCGGATTTTTCTTAGCCTGTTCCTGCTGGCCACGGTGGCGCATTTGTATTTCAACAGCCTCTCATCCCTTATCGTCGCCCATGCGGCCCAAGGCATAAGCGGCGCCGCTTTGTCCACCATGGGGGTGCTTTATACCATACAGGCGTGGCCGCTTAGGGCGCGCAGAACCGGGCTATTGGTGGCTATCACCTCTATCAGCCAAATCAGTCTGCCGCTCGCCTATGTCCTCCCCACCAGTATATTTGAAGCCTTTGAATGGCGAGGCCTTTATTTATTTGAAATCGGGTTGGGATTATTATCACTGACCTGCGTATTTAAACTGAAACTTCCTCCCAGCGACCGCGTCCTGGTCTTCGAGAAAAAAGATATCATCACATTTATTCTTTTCGCTCCCGGCATCGCCTTATTGTGCGTGATCTTATCCGTTGGGCGCATTGACTGGTGGCTGGATGCTCCCTGGATTGGCAAAACCCTGGTGATTTCCATTCTATTGCTGGTAAGCGCGCTGGCTTTTGAACACCACAGGAAAAACCCGTTGATCAATACCCGCTGGTGGGCCAGCAGAGATATGCTGCGGTTTTTTGCCGTGATGTTTATGGTCCGTATCGTTATTTCAGAGCAGACCAGCGGGGTGGTGGGGTTGATGCGTATGCTGGGGCTGATTAACGATCAGATTATCCCGCTCTTTCTTTACATTCTGCTTGGATCCATCACCGGTATTATCCTGGCGGCGTTAACTTTTCAGCCTCACCGGGTCGATTTTATGATCTTGTTCGGATTATTTTTGATGACCGTCGGTGGGTGGCTGAATATTCATATTACGAGTATTTCCCGGCCTCTTGATCTGGCGTTGGGACAATTTCTTTTGGCGGCCGGGAGCTGTTTCCTCATCGGGCCAGCCTTTCTGCCGCGTATTGCTTCCGTTATCCCCAAGCCTCAAAATCTGGTGAGTTTCGTGGTTTTTTTCAGTATGAGCCAAAATTTGGGCGCGCTAAGCGGACAGGCTATTATCGGCACCTTCCAAATCATCCGGGAAAAATTTCATTCCGGCTATCTGACGGAACAAATTGTATTAAGCAATCCGTTCGTGGCGACACGCGCCCGGCAATATGCCGCAGCTTCGCAGACAATTTTGAATGACGGGGTATTGGTCAGCCAGCAGGGATTGGCTTCGCTAGCGTCGGTGGTGAACCGGGAAGCGAATGTTTTAGCCTATAGCGATGTTTTTGTTCTGATTACCTTCGTATCAGCCTGCACCTTTGCATTATTACTGATTTTCCTATTCTGGAAGCATATCCGGGTATGGATGCTTCCCGCCGCCACCGACCAACCTTCCCGGTAAAGGGCCGCGCCGATATTCTTGGCCGCTATGCCGGGGCGGAATTTTCGGTGCCTGTCATGGGTATCTTGGCATTTATACATTTTGGGGTTCGCGCTTACTATGAAACAGCCTACTAACAGGGCAAAAATACCTGTGTTCATGAGGTTTTTACGAAGATTCAGATGGACGCTTTTTTCCTACCTCATTTTTATTGTTATTGCCGGTTCCGCCGTACTCCTGGTGCTTTATGCCTGGGGATTATTCCCCTTTACCTCCTTTTGGCAAAGTACGGAAGATGCCTATTTGCACGGCAATGTTACGGTGATTAGCCCGCAGGTGAATGGCTATGTGGTCGATGTGCCGGTGCAGGATTTCCAGTGGGTACATAAAGGCGATCTCCTGGCCAAAGTCGACCAGCGTATTTATATTCAACATGTTGAGCAGGCCAGCGCGATGCTGGATAGCAGAATAGCGGCGTTGGAAAACTCGCAACAGCAGGAAAAAATTGCCCGCGCCACCGTTGAGCAGGCTAAAGCGGAGCTTGAATTCGCCAAAGCACAATCGCTAAAATCCACAGCGGATTTGCGGCGCGTGTTGTCGTTGGTCAAAGACGGGTCGTTATCCATCCGCGAACAGGACCAGGCCGTTGCCGCTAATCACCAGGCGCTGGCAAGCCAACAGCAAAAAGCCGCCGGGATAAAAATTGCCGACGAAAATGTAAACAGCGTACTGGTGAACCGTAAAGCGCTATTGGCCGATATTGAGAATGCCAAGGCGGCGCTGGGCCTGGCGCG
>JAATGH010000094.1 GCA_015654745.1 Enterobacterales bacterium | reverse complement strand
TGATAAACTTCATGGCGATTGTCGTTATATTATCTTAAAAGGGCAACGTTGCGGAACACGTCATATAATGTGTCATGGACATGCACGGCGCCTGGGCCTGAACCATATCCATGGCATTCGAGGCGCGAAGTATACCACTTTCCATCGCGGGAATGAGGCCCTATTTGCTTCTCGCCGCACTCTGGGCTAACGTTGTTGGTTTCATCACGCCTTGGCCCCTCATTTTATAGAAAATAAAATTATGCCTAAAAAAGCCGAACAACCCGCCAGTTTCGAAACTGCGCTAAAAGAATTGGAACATATCGTTTCTCGCCTGGAATCCGGGGAACTTCCCCTGGAAGAGGCGCTTAACGAATTTGAGCATGGCGTGCGCCTCGCTCGCCAGGGCCAGCAAACGTTGCAACAGGCGGAACAGCGCGTGCAAATCCTGCTGAACGACGATGACGCCAGCCCTCTTGCGCCTTTCACCCCGGACGCCGAATAGCTTATGAATGACTTTGCGCTACAGCTCCGGGAAAGCCATGAACAGGTCGACCGGGCGTTGGATCGCTTTTTTCTCCCCCTGGATCATCATGAACCGTTAATCCAGGCCATGCGCCACGGGGCGCTATTGGGTGGAAAACGCCTGCGGCCATTTTTGGTTTATCGCACCGGCGCCCTGTTTGGCCTGTCGGCCGACGCGCTGGATGCCCCGGCCGCGGCGGTGGAATGTATCCATGCCTACTCGCTGATTCATGATGATTTGCCGGCAATGGATGACGATGACCTGCGCCGTGGGCAGCCCACCTGCCATATTAAATTCGGCGAAACCACCGCTATCCTGGCCGGGCACGCGCTGCAAACCCTCGCGTTTTCGATACTGGCCGACGCGCCAATGCCGGCGGTGGCGCCCAAAGATCGTCTGCGGATGGTTTCGGCCCTGGCCCTGGCCAGCGGCGCCGTCGGTATGTGTCTCGGCCAGGCATTGGATCTGGCCGCGGAATCCCGCCCGGTCAGTTTGCCGGAGCTTGAGAATATCCACCGCCATAAGACCGGAGCGCTGATAAGCGCCGCGGTGAAACTGGGGGCGCTGGCCGCCGGCGATTGCGGCATGCTGGCACTGCCCCATCTCGAGCGCTATGCGGCCGCCATCGGCCTGGCTTTCCAAGTCCAGGACGACATTCTTGATGTGGTGGGCGATACCGCAACGCTTGGAAAACGCCAGGGGGCGGATCAGCAATTGGGTAAAAGTACCTACCCGGCGCTGCTGGGCCTGGATAACGCTAGATCCAAGGCACAAGATTTATTTCAGGAAGCGCTGGCATCCTTGGAGCATGTCGCCGCGTTGGGATACGATACGTCCCCGTTGGTTGCGCTAGCGCGTTATATTATTGAACGCGACAAGTAGAACGATGCGTTTTTTTTCTCCCCGAATATGAGTAACCAATGAGCATTGACCTGACAAAGTACCCAACATTGGCATTAGCGGAAATCCCGGCGGAACTGCGCCTGCTGCCGAAGGAAAGCCTGCCGAAGCTGTGTGACGAACTGCGGCGATTTCTGCTTGATAGCGTCAGCCGCTCCAGTGGCCATTTTGCTTCCGGGCTGGGTACAGTGGAGCTCACCGTCGCACTGCACTATGTGTACAATACCCCGTTTGACCACGTGGTGTGGGATGTTGGTCATCAGGCATATCCGCATAAAATTCTGACCGGCCGCCGCGAGCGCATCGGCACCATCCGGAAAAAGGACGGGCTGCATCCGTTTCCCTGGCGCGGTGAGAGTGAATTTGACGTACTGTCGGTAGGCCACTCTTCCACCTCCATCAGCGCCGGGCTCGGTATGGCGGTGGCGGCCGGGCACGAAGCCAAGGGGCGACGCACGGTCTGCGTCATCGGTGACGGCGCGATTACGGCCGGTATGGCGTTTGAGGCCATGAATCATGCCGGTGACATCAAAGCGGATCTGCTGGTGGTGCTCAATGATAATGAGATGTCGATTTCAGAAAATGTCGGTGCCCTGAATAATCACCTGGCGCAAATTCTTTCCGGTAAGCTCTACTCCACGTTGCGCGAAGGCGGTAAACGGGTTCTATCGGGGATCCCGCCCATTAAGGAACTGGTCAAACGCACCGAGGAGCATATTAAGGGAATGGTGGTGCCCGGCACGCTGTTTGAGGAACTGGGCTTTAACTATATTGGCCCGGTTGACGGCCACGACGTCCTGGGCCTGGTGCAAACCCTAAAGAACATGCGCGGCATGAAAGGACCGCAATTTCTGCATATCATGACCAAGAAAGGCAAAGGATACGCTCCTGCGGAAAAGGATCCCATCGGTTGGCACGCGGTGCCCAAATTTGATCCCAGTGTCGGAACCTTGCCCAAAAGCTCCGGTGGCTTGCCAACCTATTCGGACATATTCGGTGCGTGGCTGTGTGAAACGGCGGCGAGTGACGACAAGCTGATGGCCGTGACGCCGGCTATGCGTGAAGGTTCCGGCATGGTGACATTTTCCCGCCAGTTTCCCGGACAATATTTCGACGCGGCAATTGCTGAACAGCACGCGGTAACCTTTGCCGCCGGCCTGGCGATTGGTGGTTACAAACCGGTAGTCGCCATCTACTCGACGTTCCTGCAGCGGGCTTACGATCAGGTTATCCATGACGTGGCCATTCAGAATTTACCGGTGCTATTCGCTATCGATCGTGGCGGCATCGTCGGTTCCGATGGCCCGACCCATCAGGGAGCCTTCGATCTATCCTATTTGCGGTGCGTGCCGAATATGGTGATCATGGCGCCGAGCGATGAAAATGAATGCCGCCAGATGCTGTATACCGGTTATCACTATGATCTTGGTCCCTGCGCCGTACGTTACCCGCGTGGCGTCGGTACCGGCGCCACGCTGGCGCCTCTGGCGCGGTTACCAATAGGCAAAGCCATACTCAAACGCCAGGGAGAAAAGATTGCCATTTTGAATTTCGGGACCTTATTGGCCGAAGCGACGGTAGTGGCACGGCGATTGAATGCGACGCTGGTGGATATGCGCTTTGTGAAACCTTTGGATGAAGCGCTGCTACGGGAAATGGCCCTGGGTCATGACGCACTGGTGACCCTGGAAGAAAATGCCGTTTTGGGCGGTGCCGGCAGCGGGGTCAATGAGTTTGTGCTGTATAACCGGCTGATGATTCCGGTATTGAATATCGGCCTGCCCGACCGATTTATTCCCCAAGGTTCCCAAGACGAGATTCGCGCCGACATAGGGCTCGACAGCGCGGGCATCCTTGAACAAATCACGCGGTGGCTTAAATAAGGGTTACCGGCTGGCAACGCCGCCGCTAACCCTGCCGCTTGAACGCCGACCGCCCCCGCAACGGCGGGCCGTCGGGACTAATGGTTACCCTGCAGTTCAACCTCGCCTACCGCCTCGCTTTCCGGGCGGGACAGCATGGCGGTCGCAATGCCGTTACCCAGAACATTAATGCCGGAACGGCCCATATCCAGTACGTGATCGATCCCCATCAACAACAGGATTCCCGCCACCGGTATATTAAAACTGGGCACGGTGGCCGCTAAAACCACCAGCGCGGAGCGCGGCACGCCGGCAATCCCCTTGGACGCAAGCATCAGCGTCAGCATCAGCATGGTGATTTCAGAACCGGACAGGTGGATATTATAGGCTTGGGCAATAAACATGGCGGCAAAAGAGCAGTAGATCATCGATCCCACCAGATTAAACGAATAGCCCAGCGGGAGCACAAACGAGGCAATATTGTTCGGACAGCCAAAGCGCCGCAATTGCTCCAGGGTTTTGGGATAGGCTGCTTCTGAACTGCTGGTGGTAAAGGCGAGCAGCACCGGTTCCTTAAGCAGGCTAAGTAAACGGAAAGTGGCGGATTTGAGCACTAAATAGCAAAATGCAATCATCATGGCGCAGCACAGTGCGATGGCCAGATAGTAGCCGCCGATGAAGGATGCATAGCTTTTCAAGATCCCCAGGCCTTCATTGGCAATCACTGACGATACGGCGGCGAATATCGCTATCGGGGCCATATACATCACATAGCCGGTCACCTTAAGCATGATATGGGACACCACGTTCAGGCCATCCGCCAGCGGTTTATTGAATTTTTCGCCCAGGGAAGCGCCGGCGATGCCGAAAAACATCGAAAATACGACGATCTGCAGGATTTCATTGTGCCCCATGGCGTCCACGATGCTGGTGGGAAACGTATGGGCGATAAAGGTCTTAAACGACATGCCGCTGACCGCCAGCCCGGTATCCACCGCCTGCGGGGGAATGGGCAGGTTCAGACCCGCACCCGGCTGCATAATGCTCACTACCGTCAGTCCCAGCAAAATGGACACTATGGATGAGGAAATAAACCACAAAAAGGCCTTGCCCCCCAGCGCACCTATGGCAGTGGTGTCACCCATGCTCATAATACCCACGGTTAGCGTGGTGAATACCAGTGGGGCGATGACCATTTTAATCAGCCGCAGGAAAATATCGGTCAGCAGCGCGATATTATCCGCGTATTCGTGCGCGTTTTGCGCAGAAGCGAACTGGTGCACCAACGCGCCCATGATGATGCCCAATACCATGAATGCTAAAATAAAAACGGTTAATTTATTAGATTTCGACATAGTTTCCCGCTGTTCAGTTACCTGAAGCGTTTAGATAGGGTGGTCAAGGGTTAAGGTTAAGTCGCATAATCATCCTTAATGAAGCGTTCACATTCCATGTAATGGGTCAAGAAAACCCGGATAAAGCAGTTGATAGCACCACGCGGCGAATTTATTTAACTCATCGCCGCCGGCTATAATCAATGGATAACCGGCTCAATGCCGGGAACACGTGCGATCGTGGTTTTCGATCCACGACACCGCCCTACAGGAGATGAATATGCAGTTTACCACGCTTGGCCAAACCGATCTTCGGGTATCCCGCCTGTGTTTGGGTTGTATGACATTTGGCGAACCCACCCGAGGCAAACACGCTTGGACATTGCCCGAGGAGAGCTCGCGCCCGCTAATACGCCAGGCTCTGGATCTGGGCATCAATTTTTTCGATACCGCAAACAGTTACTCAGATGGCAGCAGTGAAGAGATCGTCGGCCGGGCCTTGAAAGAGTTCGCCCAGCGCGACCACATCGTCCTGGCCACCAAGGTCTTTTTCCCCATGAGCAATCTGGCCGGGGGATTATCACGCGCCAATATACTGCAATCCATCGACGATAGCCTGACCCGCCTGGGGACCGATTACGTCGACCTGCTGCAAATACACCGCTGGGATTACCATACGCCGTTGGAGGAGACGCTAGAGGCGCTTCACGATGTGGTTAAAGCGGGCAAGGCGCGTTATATCGGAGCGTCGTCAATGTACGCATGGCAATTTGCCCGTGCGCTGTACACTGCTGATTTACACGGCTGGACTCGCTTTATCAGCATGCAGGATCAATATAATCTGATCCAGCGCGAGGAAGAGCGCGAAATGCATCCCTTATGCCAGGCCGAGCGGATCGCGGTATTGCCATGGAGCCCCCTGGCGCGCGGCAGGCTGACCCGCCCCTGGGGAGAGACCACTGCCCGCGACGCATCGGATCTGGTCAGTAAAGCCATGTACGACCGCAATGCCGAGGCCGATGGCCATATTGCCGAACGCGTGGCGGCCATTGCCAAGAGCCGCGGCGTTTCCCGCGCCCAGGTCGCATTGGCATGGGTCTTGAGCAAACCCGCGGTCACCGCGCCTATCGTTGGCGCCTCACGCGCTGAACAGTTGGCCGATTTGGTGGCCGCCGCCGAGCTGCGGCTTGAGCCGCAGGATATCGCCGAACTGGAAACTGCCTACACGCCGCACTATCCGGCCGGTTTCGAATAAGCCTGGTAGCGACTCAGGTCAACGGCCAATAATGGCTGATCCCATAAATCATGCCGGCACCGATAATGCCGGCAATGATATCGTCAATCATTATCCCGATACCGCCATGCACCTGACGATCAAACCAGCGGATTGGCCAGGGTTTCCAGATATCCAACACGCGGAATAACGCAAACCCCGCCAGCACCCAGCGCCAGTCGTTGACCGGCAGCGCCATTAAGGTTATCCACATGCCGACAAATTCGTCCCAGACGATACAGCCATGATCGTGTACACCCATATCCCGGGCGGTCTGATGGCAGGCATAGACGCCCAGGCAGAGGCTTAACATCACGACCAGCGAATACAGCTGCCAGGGCAGCAGGATCAGCAGACACCATAGTGGTATGGCTGCCAGCGATCCGGCGGTGCCCGGCATCCATGGAAACATTCCACTGCCAAAACCGGTGGCCAGTAGATGCCAGGGATTGCGCAGATTGACCCGGGCTTTGGCCCGCGCCATATCCAGGGTAAGGGGTTTAGCTTTTTTCAAAGTGGTCGAAACCCCGCCATTCGGATGTCACCGGCTGATTATTCAGCAACAGCTGCAACCCGTCGCTCCGCGGCCCAATCTGGCCGATACAGGTAAAATCAGCACCCGTATTGCCCAAGGCCACATCCAGTGCGCCGCGATTGATCTCCGGCACGGTGAAGCAAAGCTCATAATCCTCGCCTCCGCCCAACGCCCAGCGCAATGCCTGCTCCGGCGCCGTATGGCGTCGCAGTGTCGTGGAATAGGGCAGATCCTCCAAATGGAGCCGCGCGCCGCATTCACTGCTATCCAGGATATGCTGCAGGTCCGCTATCAAACCGTCCGAGAGGTCGATGGCGGAACTGGCCAGGTCGCGCAGCGCCTGGCCCTGCAGGATGCGTGGTTGCGGCCGCAAATGGCGCGTCAGCAAATAGTCGCGATCCTTCTCCGGCTCGACGCAAAGTCTTCCTTGCAATATAGCCAGACCGGCGGCGCTATCGCCGAGGGTGCCGGTTACATAGATCCAATCGCCAACGCGCGCGCCCGAGCGGGTTAACGCGCGGCCGACCGGAATCAGGCCCTGGATCGTAAGGGTTAAACTCAAGGGACCACGGGTTGTATCGCCGCCGATCAGCTGCATGCCATAATAATCCAGCTGCTCGAACAGGCTGTCGCTAAAGGCGGCAAGCCAGGCTTCATCCACCGCAGGCAGGGTAAGCGCCAATGACACCCATGCGGGATCCGCGCCCATGGCAGCCAGGTCGCTGAGGTTTACCGCCAGGGATTTATAGCCTAAATCGGCAGGCGAGATATCCGGCAAAAAATGGACGCCCGATACCAGGGTATCAGTGCTTACCGCTATCAGGCGTTTTTCATCAACCGACAGCAGAGCACAATCATCACCGATACCCACTACCACATCCCGGCGCGCGGTTCTTACGCGATCAAAGTAGCGGGTAATAAGGTCAAATTCGCCACAGGACATAACCTATCCAATTGTTGTATAACCATTATTACTCACGTTGCCGGCGTAATGGTCAAACGCTGTCTGCCGAATGAACGGCTTGTTGAGCCGGGACATCGGAGTTGTCTTGCTGACCGCCATCCGGCAACGCGGATAATGTAGAGTATAGTAGAGGTAACGCAGCACAAGGCTCCGGCCGGAAAACCGGCCGGAAAAGCTTCATTTTCGGTTGGGGCGGATGTGTGGCGCCGCTTTGTCCAGCACGCCATTGACAAACTTATGGCTCTCTTCCGCGCCAAACGTCTTGGCCAGTTCGATAGCTTCGTTAATGGCGACTTTGTACGGCACATCCAGACGTTTGCTCAGTTCATACAGCGCCAGGCGTAAAATTGCCCGTTCCACATGGCCCAACTCATCAAGCTGACGTGAAAGGTAGGGTGCCATAAGCTGGTCCAGCTCCGCTGCATGCGTCGCCGTACCTGTATACAGCTCGCGAAAATAAGCGATATCGACGTCGGAGACGTCTTGTTCCGCAAGGAACTGGACTTCAATATCAGCGATATCGTTATGAGATAACTGCCATGAGTAAAGCGCC
>JAATGH010000066.1 GCA_015654745.1 Enterobacterales bacterium | reverse complement strand
GGTTTATTACCGGCACGTCTTCCGGCCTTGGCCGCCAACTGACGGAAACGCTTCTGGCGCGCGGCGATCGCGTCGCGGCTACCCTGCGCCGGGTGGAGGTGCTGGATCCGCTGCGGGCGCAATATGGCGACCGGCTATGGGTCGCCGCCCTGGACGTCACCGATACCCAGGCCGTGCGCCGCGTTATGGATAGCGCGTTTGCCCATTGGGGGCATATCGACCTGGTGGTGAGCAATGCGGGATATGCCGTATTTGGCGCGGCGGAGGAGGCCAGCGATGAGCAGATCCACCGCCAAATCGAGACTAACCTGGTCGGTTCAATCCAGGTTATCCGCGCCGCGTTGCCCCATCTGCGCCATCAAGGCGGCGGACATATCCTGCAGGTCTCATCGGAAGGCGGGCAAACCGCGTACGCCAACTTTAGCCTGTACCACGCGACCAAATGGGGCATAGAGGGTTTTGTCGAGGCGGTGGCGCAGGAGGTGGCGCCGTTTAATATCGCCATGTCCCTGATTGAGCCAGGGCCGGCCAAAACCGGGTTTGCCGACGGGCTGGTGCGACCGCCGTCCATGGCGGAATATGACGCCACCCCGGCCGGGGATGTCAGGCGCGCCGTGGATAGCGGCCAGTTTGCCCTTACCGGCGACCCAATGAAAATGGTGCGCGCCATGATTGATTGCGCCGACGGCCACGCCGCACCCCGGCGGCTAGCCTTGGGCAGCACGGCTTATTAACACATTCGGGCGTCATTGCAACAGCGGCTGCAGAGTCTGGAGGCGCAAAGGACCATCGCGCTGTCCGCAGATATCGCGGCCGCCGATCGGCGTTAAAGCGTAGATAGGGTATACCGGCCTATTGCAAACCGCCGGTGGGCTTGATAGTGGCCACCATTTCCAAGCATGACGCTCGGGTTACTGCGATCCTTTTCACAGTTTGCAAATATGACCGTTTATTTTATCGTAGCCATGATCCAGCTCCGATAGTTAAATTATATTGATTGTTATTAAGGATGATGAAGATATAACTAGGTTGGGGCTATTCCCATATCCAGGGACATAAAGAAATGAGTGAAAAACTTCATATTCAAGAGCCGCAAGATAAAAACTTCATCAGCCTGAGAGAACCTTGGGAAGTCGAGTACTGGACGCACACCTTAGGGGTGACCAAGCAGAAACTCTCAGCCGCCATCCGGGCCGTAGGCAACGGTACCAAGGACGTCAAATCGCATTGCGGCAAGTAATAGTAGCCGCTTCGCAATTTAAGCCATTAATCTCATTACAGTTGCCATCCTTTTGCGTTAAACTTCGGCAGTCATTTTTTTTTACGGCCATGTCTAACGATTCAGGATAACTCATGAAGACCATTCTTGCCGCTGGCGTTGCCGCCAGCCTGTTTTTTGCCACGGCTTCAGCCGATGCTGTCAGCATCAACGGCGACGTTGGCGAACATTACACCAATGTCGGTTTTGGTTTCGGCACCGCCACCCCGGGGCTGGCATTAAGCGGCAACTGGGCGCATAACGAAGACAACGGCGACTCCGCCGGTTTGGGCTTGGGATACAATATTCCACTTAACCCGTTTATGGTGACGCTGGGTGGCAAAGGTATGTACGTGGGGCCGAAAGACGGTGGTGACGGGTATGCCGCAGCGCTGGGCGGTGGCCTGCAGCTGCCGGTTGGCAGCCTGTTCGGTCTGTATGGCGAATATTACTATGCCCCCGACTCCCTCTCCAGCGGCATTGACAGTTATACCGAAGCCAATGCCGGCCTGCGATTGACCGCCATCCCCATGGTCACCGTAAGCGTAGGCTATCGTTATATGACCCTGGACGGCAAAGATGGTCATCGCGACAGTGTCTTGGCCGATGGTCCCTATATTGGCGGCGCGTTTAACTTCTGATCGTTCGCGCCGGCATCAATCACGAAAGGATTTTGCCGGCGCGGCGCGTTCTGCAAGCCGCAGGACGACGGCTTATTTATTGAATCGCGACATGAGGTTTATCACGTCGCGCAGGCGATCGCTCGGAATAGGGTGACTGCCGTTGGGCTTGAGGTCCGGCGTAAAGGTCTCGAAGATACCGCCAGGATACACGACATCTATCCGATCGGAAGAGACCACCGCGTAGTTATAGTAACTGCCTACAATCAGATCTTCGCTGGGTGGCGCATTCGGATTAAGTAAATTGTTTCCCACGCTATAATCGCGGGCCGGTGTTTTCACGGCGGCAATATTCTCCATGAGCGTTGGTACCACGTCAAAATGGCTGGTGCGTCGGTTAATGTCGGCGCCCGCGATCCCAGGCACTTTCATAAACATTGGCACGTGGATTTGCACGTCGCTAAAATTGCTGCCGTGCCCCCAGTAATTCTTTTTATGATCGTTGAATTCTTCACCATGGTCCGAGGTGATGATCACCAGCGTATCGTTATCCAACCCGGCATGGGTTAATTTGTCTAATACCTCACCGATTAACCGATCGTCATAGTAAAGGGCGTCACGGTAGCGGTTATGGTATTCCGTGGGGTCGAAATCATTATTGAGCTTAATATGATCCACCCGTGCCCAATAGGGAGTAAAGGGCGTATCCGCATTGGGCGGCAAATCGTAACCGTGGGCGGCGTCATAAAATAAAAAGCCAAAGAAGGGCTTTTTACCATCGCGATGGTCGATGAACTGGGTAAAGTCATCGGTAATTTGCCGATCGCGCAGCGCCGGCGAGGGAGCGGAGTTGCTGATGGTTAAATTGGGAATATGGGAAAACACCGTGCGGTCAAACGGTGGATGGTTAAGCTCCGCCGAGCTATGGATAGCGAACTCATACCCCTCATCCGCCAGGGTCTGCATTAGCTGAGGTCGCTTGCCGCTA
This sequence comes from Enterobacterales bacterium, assembly GCA_015654745.1. Classification (GTDB taxonomy): domain Bacteria; phylum Pseudomonadota; class Gammaproteobacteria; order Enterobacterales; family Enterobacteriaceae; genus Acerihabitans. The sequence continues at coordinate 32,830 of JAATGH010000066.1, read as the reverse complement.
TTGCGTATTGATAGCCAATAGGTATCCGGCAGACTATAGAAAAGGCTGAAAATGCCCGGTTCGGTGGCATTGCCGCCGCTGCGGTGCTGATGAAAGCGCAGCGCTTGCTGGGCAAAGCGGCTGACGTTGGGCGTTACCCGATCGTTGGCATCATCGTAGCGCCAGGCATCGATCAGGATAAACAGCACGTTGAGCTGCCGTGCAGGCTGGTCATAAACGACGGGCCGCAGCGGATAATTGAGCACGCTCTCGGGGGCTGCCTGCAGGTTGTTCTCTTTATTCAACGCCAAGGAGGGGTCTACCCACCCCCAGGCAAGCAAACGGGATTTGGCGGTTAGCGGATAATATAAGGGGAAATCATGAGTAAAACTGGGAATTTGGGTTTTATAGTTGGCATCGTCCCATACATGCATGCCCTGGCTGATCAGGATGCCGATCGCCAGCAGGCTATAAGCGGGTTTTCTGACGCGGCTTAACCCCGGCAGGATACGCGGCAAAGCGTTAAACACGCACTGCAGGCCGAGTAACAGCAGGCCTATGCCGCCGCCCACCAGCCAGGTGAACCAGGACAGTTCTATCACATCGCGCCCTTCAAACAGCATTTCCAGCACGACCCCATTAAGGTGGAACCGGTACTGCGCAAAGACCAGCGTGTCAATGACCAGCAGTCCGGTCAGGCCAAAACCCAGTAGGACACCGACGCCGCGAAATAGCCTGCCGGGCAGCCAGCACAACAGACAATGGGCTGCCAGTGCCAGCAGGCAGAAGGCGCCAAACAGACCATATTGGGTGGTCAGCAGGTAGATGATGGCGCGGATATCCCCTTGGGGGATACTGATCCACTGCCAGTAGCGAAAGCTGATCGCGGTAAGTAAAAAAATGTTCAGCAGCCAGAATACCGTTGCCCATTTTATATTGGGTTTAATTGAATTAAGAGCATTCAATTGAAGTTTCATCGTTAGATATCATGTGTGGCAAATGCGTTGCTATAAGCTCGGTCATAAGGAAAACGTGAGATTTAACACCCAAATTGTGTTTAATTACTTATCAATTTTAGTAAATAACTGTAACCATACACGGCGGGCAATGAATAATAGTATGTTGGCAGGAATAAATTTAGGTTAAGTGGGAATGTGTGCTGAAATGGGCCTGGTGATGATGAATTTTTAGCCGGAAAAGGTGCACAGATAAACCGCCCGCTGGCCAGCCCGCGTCGACGCCTGGCGTCGGATTGGGCAGCGGACGGCTAAGGCCATGGGCGGTTACGCCGCGGGTTGATCTTCTTTGTAATAAATATGGCTAAGCTGAAAATCGATCTTTTCTTTGTTACCGGTCAGGCGGTAGGCGATAGCTGCGGCAAATTCGAATGCCACGCCCAGGCCTTTGCCGCTAATCAGATTACCGTCTTCCACTACCGGTTTATCTACATAGATACCGTCAGCAACCTGCTGATAAAGGTCCCCCGAGCAGACATAACGGCGTCCTCGTAGTAAGTTATGCGCGCCTAACACCCGTGCTCCGGCGGAACAGAGGGGGCAGACCAGCCGTTGCGCCGCGTCATGCCGGCGTATAAAGGCCAACACCTGCGGATTTGCCGCCAGGTTTACGCTCCCGGCGGGACCACCGGGCAGGATGATCGCATCGTATAGCGTCGTCTGCACGCTTGACAGGCTATGGTCGGCGAACATCGGAATATTATGGTAACTCACCACCTTCAAGTCGTCCTGGCACGCCAATATATCTACTTCGATATCCAGGCGCCGTAGAAAATCGATCGTGATTATCGCCTCTGCTTCCTCAAACCCCGGTGCGAGTAAAATCGCTGTTTTCATCATTATTACACTCCCCATGTCACTATAAATTACGGGAGAAATCCTATCATTAATAAAACTACATTTCTTTTTTTATAAACTAACCTTTCATAATTTTGAGTTTGATCGGCTAAATCTTCGTGCTACTGCCATATCATGCATCAGCATGGCAAAAACCGGCAGGTTTTTGTTAAGTCGCCGCGATATCGTGAGCCATAGATTGATAGTCAAGGGCAAGATGCGTGCTTGAGCACGTTTCTAATGGTTCAACTATTGGCAGATTAACGATGACAAAACGAATAATACGCTTACACAATTACCTGGCTTACGGCTCGGGTGACTTTTTAGGTGCCGGGACCACGGCCCTCACTTCGGCATGGCTACTGTATTTTTACACCACCTTCTGCGGTTTAACGGCAATAGAAGCGACGTTTATCTTTTTTGCGGCGCGTGTGCTGGATGCGATTCTGAGTCCATTAATGGGATTTTTGACGGATAATTTCGGCAATACCTGGCTCGGCAGGCATTTTGGCCGGCGTAAATTTTTCATCTTGTTAGGTATTCCTTGCGTATTTAGCTATAGCCTGATGTGGATGGGGCATATGGAGTTTTGGTATTACCTGGTCACCTATTTATTGTTTGACTCGGTTTACACCATGATACTGGTGCCTTATGAAACGTTAGTACCGGAGATGACCGACGATTTCAAACAGAAGGCGAAATTTTCTGGTGCCCGCATTGCCCTGGCGCAAACCTCCGCCATACTGGCGGCTTTCTTACCTGGCGTATTATTGGCTCATTTTGGTAAAGATAACGCGATTTCCTTTTTTTACGCTAGCCTGGTGTTCTCGACCCTGTGCGCCATTATGTTGACCTTGGTTTACCTGTTTACCTGGGAACGACCCGCGGAACTCAAGTCGGAAGCCACGCTTAAGCTCGAACGGGAAAAGCAGCAACTGACATTGGCGCAAAGCCTGAAACGGCTGCATATTGAACTGTCATCTACGTTTCGAATTCGGATTTTCCGGCAGCATTTGGGATTGTATCTGGGTGGATATATCGCACAGGACATTTTTAATGCGGTGTTTACCTATTACGTGGTCTTTGTCCTGATGCAAAGCGCAACGGTGGCCTCGCAACTGATGGGCGTGATGTCGATTCTCCAATTGGTTGCCGTGCTTTGTATGATCCCTCTGTGTATTCGCCTTGGGCCCGCGCCTTCCTACCGGTTGGTGGTGACGCTGTTCGGTATTGCGGTCGTGTCCTACGGCGCGCTGTACTACTTAAGTCTTGATTACAATTTCCTGGTATTAATGGTGATCTCCGCTATCGCTGGGTTGGGCCGCGGCGGTATTAACTATGTTCCCTGGAATATCTACACCTACATTGCCGATGTGGATGAAGCGATCACAGCGCAACGGCGCGAAGGGGTGTTTGCCGGCATTATGACCCTGACGCGCAAAGCGTCCCAGGCCGGCGCGGTGATGTTGGTTGGGATAGTATTACAACTGTCAGGGTTTATTTCCGGGCAAAGTATGCAAACACCGGGCGTCAAACACACGCTGTTAGCCGTCTTGTGTTTGGGAACACTGGTGGTGCTTTGTATCGGTTTCTATATTTCCCTGCGTTTCAAACTCAATCTGAAAACCCATCAAGTGTTACAACAGGAAATCCATAAGATGCGGGTGGCTAATCAGCCGGTGCCACAAGATATTACTCCCGAAGCCCGGGCAACCGTTGAAATGCTGGTCGGCATGAAATATGAATCGCTGTGGGGAAATAACAATATCGGCTATTTAAATCGCGCCAAGGGTGTGCCGGAAAAAGCTGCTCAGTTAAACCATGTTTGATTGATATTACAGTAAAGAAAGGAACGATGATGACAGTATTCAATGTAAAACACAGTGCCTTATTGCGTCAGCCTGAACATTTTATTTCACGGGATGAGCTTAAAGCGTTGATTTGCAAAATTACCGATGATTTGATCAATATTGAAGATACCACCGGCGAATTTCTACTGCGGCTTGACGATGGCCGGGTCATTGATACCAAAGGATGGGCAGCTGGATGGGAATGGACGCATGGGATTGGGCTATACGGCATTTATCAATATTATCGCCAGACCGGGGATAAAACGATGCGAGCCATTTTGGATCGGTGGTTTACCGCCAGCCTGGCCGCCGGGACCCCGACCAAAAACGTCAATACCATGTGCCCGTTTCTTACGCTTGCTTATCTGTATGAAGAAACCCCCCGGCCGGAGTGGCGCCCCTATTTGGAACGCTGGGCGGAATGGGTAATGTATGAAATGCCGCGCACCGAAAAACAGGGTTTGCAGCACATTGTTTATAACAGTGAAAACCACCAGCAAATGTGGGATGACACGTTAATGATGAGCGTTCTACCCTTGGCGAAAATAGGGAAATTGCTTAATCGGCCCGAGTTTGTCGAAGAAGCTACTTACCAGTTTTTATTGCATACGCAATATCTGATGGATCGTGAGACCGGCCTATGGTTCCATGGCTGGAATTTTGATGGTAAGCATAATTTTGCCCGTGCCCGGTGGGCGCGCGGCAACAGTTGGCTGACCGTGGCGATCCCGGAGTTTATTGAATTGCTCGAACTTCCCGAGCATAACGCCACCCGCCGTTATTTACTGCAAGTCCTCGCAAGCCAAATTGATGCGTTGGCGGCATGTCAAGATGAAAGCGGGTTATGGCATACGCTATTGGATGATGCCGATTCTTACCTGGAATCCTCGGCAACCGCCGGCTTCGCTTATGGCATATTGAAGGCCGTACGTAAACGTTATATCGCCCCTACGTATTTTCCCATGGCTGAAAAAGCCATTCGTGGCGTTATCGCCAATATTAATCCTCAGGGTGAATTAACCAAGGTGTCTTTTGGTACGGCGATGGGCAGCTCTCTTGATTATTATCGCCAGATTCCATTAACGTCGATGCCTTACGGTCAGGCAATGGCAATTCTAAGCCTTTCAGAATATCTTAATATTTATATTTAATTATATAGGTTACATGTTATATACGCCTGGGGATGTTATATCCCCCAGGTAGCTATTATAAAAATTATAATTCTTACCTTTATAAGGGTTCGTATGAAAATTCAATTTACAGGCCTCACATTAGCAATATCCCTTTGTCTGTGGTTAAATGGCAGCATGGCGGCCGTGCTGGTTAATAAAGATGGAAATAAGCTCGAGCTTTACGGTAAAGTAGATACGCTACATATGTTTTCTGATAATACGGGAATCGATGGCGATCAATCCTATATGCGTTTCGGGTTTCGTGGCGAAACGCAGGTAAACGATCTGATCACCGGTTACGGCCAGTGGGAACAACAGATAAACGCGAATCAGGCCGAAAGTAGCACCAATACGAGCGTGACCCGTTTAGGTTATTCTGGGCTAAGATTCGGTAAATATGGTTCTGTGGATTATGGCCGTAATTTCGGCGTGTTATACGATCTTGGCGCCTGGACCGACGTGATACCGGAATTCGGTGGTGATGCCTACGGTATCGATAATTTTATGTTTAAACGCACCACCGGCTTACTCACCTATCGCAATAAAAACCTGTTTGGTTTGGCAGATGGGCTTAAATTCACCCTGCAGTATCAAGGCCGAAATGGCGGTCCAGGCGAAACCAATAATAGCCGAGGGGTGCAGCAACAAAACGGCGACGGTTATGGTATGTCGTTGATTTATGATCTGGGCGCGGGCGTGAGCGCCGGCGCGGCGTTTTCCTCCTCCGATCGCACCCAAGGGCAAAATGGTATCGATTACGGCCGTGGAGATAAGGCGGAAGCCTATCGCGCCGGTCTTAAGTACGATGCCAATCAGGTTTATCTGGCCGCGACCTATACCCAGACCTACAATGCAACTCCGTTTGGCAGTTCCAGCCATGCGGCCTATGGGTTTGCTAACCAGGCACATGTACTGGAGCTGATTGCGCAGTATCAGTTCCTCTCGGGATTGGCGCCGATAGTCGGTTATCTACAGACCGATGGCAAAAATATTGAGGGATACGGCGACCAGGCAATACTAAAATATATTGCTTTAGGGGGAGCCTATTTTTTTAATAAAAACATGTCGGCCGACGTGATATATAAAGTCAATTTGCTTCATAAAAATAGCTTTACCGACAATAGCGGCATCAATGTTGATAATGTTCTGGCCGTTGCGCTGATCTATTATTTCTAATGATGGAGAAACTCTCGATGAAAAGCTATGCCTTAGTGGGTACCGGAGGACGTTCAGGATTATATTTGGAGGCCATTGCGCGCGATTACCGTGAAAACGCAAGATGGGTTGCCTTTTGCGATACCAATCAGACCAGAATGAATTATGCCAATAGCATAATAACAAAATATGGCCATGCGGCGGTACCGACCTGGTCTGCGTCGGAATTCGATGCCATGATTAACACGTTGCACCCCGATGTCGTGATTGTCACCAGTATCGACAGAACCCATGATCATTACATCATCAGGGCCATGGAATTGGGATGTGATGTTATTAGCGAAAAACCCATGACCATTGATGCTGACCGGGCGCTTAATATTGTTAATACTATCAAGAAAACCGGTAAATCATTGCGGGTCACGTTTAATTACCGCTATGCCCCTCATCATAGCAAGGTGCGGGAATTACTGATGAAGCGCACGATCGGAGATGTGTATTCGGTGCATTTCGAATGGATGCTTAATACCCAGCACGGCGCGGACTATTTCCGGCGCTGGCACCGCGACAAGCGCAACAGCGGCGGGTTGCTGGTACATAAAGCGACACATCATTTTGATCTGGTCAATTTTTGGTTGGGCACTGAACCGGAAACGGTTTACGCCCAAGGCGCGTTGCGATTTTATGGGCGGGAAAATGCGGAGTTACGCGGCGTTAAGCAATTTTATTCCCGCGCCCATGGGTGCAAACAGGCTGAAAACGATCCCTTTGCCCTACATCTTGAGCAGTCGGAATCCTTAACCGCACTGTATTTGGCTGCGGAGTTCGAAGATGGCTATTACCGCGATCAAAGCGTCTTTAGTGATGGTATCAATATCGAAGATACGATGTCGGTGCTGGTGAAGTATAAAAACCGGGCGCTGCTAACCTACTCGCTGAATGCTTACCTACCGCTGGAAGGTCTCAACGTGGTCTTTAACGGTAGCCAGGGGCGTATGGAAATGAAGGTTATCGAAACATCGTATGTCAACGCGGGAGGACAGCGAGCAGATGAGGGGGGGCTGGAGTCCTGCCAGATTATGGTTTACCCCATGTTCGCCGAGCCTTGGGAGGCCCCGGTGGCCTATGGGGAAGGTGGACATGGCGGGGGTGATAACGTGATGCTTAACGATCTTTTTGGCGAGCCGGGTATCGATCCGTTACAACGCGCCGCCGACCACCGGGCGGGAGCCCTGTCGATTCTGACCGGCGTGGCGGCTAACTTATCCATGCAGCGCCAGGCGCCGGTCAATATCGATGAATTTGAGGTCACTCGGGGACGATAGCGCGTTGGCGAGCCCCGGGGGGTTACTCTGGTATTTGGGTCGGCGGGATGCGGCGTCCTGACCAGTAACCCGCCAGCAGCGAGCCTGAGAGATTGTGCCATACCGAAAATAACGCGCCGGGCAGGGCGGCCAGGGGGGAGAAATAGATCTTGCCCAGCGTGGCCGCCAGTCCGGAATTTTGCATGCCGACTTCCATAGCCAGGGTACGGCAGGTGGTTTCATCAAAACCGAACAGCTTGCCGCCCCAATAGCCGCTTAACAGACCAATACCGTTATGCAGGATCACGGCGACGATCGTCACCAGCCCCACGGAACCGATAAAGCCCTGGCTGCCCGCAACCACCGCGCTGATAATCGTCAGGATGCAGATCATCGAGAAGGCTGGTAAAAAAGGTTCCACTCGTTTAACCGCGCGGGTAAACAGATGATGGAGTACCAGACCGGCGAAAATCGGGATGACCACAATCTGCAGGATGCTTAGCAGCATGCCCGCCACGTCTACTTTGATATGCGCATCAACGTAGAGCCGGGTTAACAGCGGTGTCGCGAAAACCCCGACCAGCGTTGATACGGCGGATATGGTCACCGAGAGGGCGACGTCGCCTTTAGCCAGATAGATCATGACATTGGAGGCGGTGCCGCTGGCGACGCTGCCGACCAGAATCATCCCCGCCGAGAGATCCGGCGACATATGAAACAGTTTAGCCAGCACCCAGGCGGCCAGCGGCATCACCAGATAATGCAGGAAGGTGGCCGCAATGACCGGCGCCGGGCGCGACAGTACCCGTTTGAAGTCGCCTAGCCTTAGCGTGACTCCCATGGCAAACATGATCAACATCAGCAGCGTGCTGACATAAGGTCCGACCGGGGTAAAGCTGCCGGGAGAAAAATAAGCGGCGATGGATAACAATACGGCCCACAGGGGAAACAGGCGGGTAATTTTGGCTAACATGAAAGGTGTATCCTTATGGTCTTTTTTTATCAGCGGAGTGTGTTATACGGTCGTTGCCCAGCCTTGCGCTTGCCAGAGGTGTCATTTGTACCGGCAAATATCGCGGCTGGCAATAGATTAACGGCAGTCGTCAGTTGATTTTGGCGATGGGTAATTCTCGCCAGCGCGTGGTATAAGCGGGCGATAACAACTCTCTTTTCATCGCCCAGGCGGGTTCGATGCCTTGTCCGGCAAACCAGATCCGTCCCACACCGGTGTGGTTAATCCGATCTACCACGTTCATGAGTTCCTCACTGAATCGGCGGGGAGGGCATGGGTCAAACAGCTGCAGCTGGGCTTGCCTGGTGGCGGAAAAATCATTTAGCATCACGCCGGCCTTGGCATAGCGCGGCCCGGCGCGCCAGATGCGGTCCAGCGCGGCCATGGCGGCCGCGACGATATCGCGGGTATCCTGGGTGGCGATGACCAGCGTTTCATTGGCGCCATTGCCATAATAGGACTCGTTTACCCCGTAGGGCGAAGAGCGGATAAACACCGCCACCTGCCGGCAATATTGCTTTTCCTGGCGCAGTTTTTCCGCCGCGCGTTCGGCATGGCGGCAGACCGCCTGACGCATTTCGACCAACGTCGTGATCCGGGTGCCAAAGGAGCGGCTACAGACAATCTGCTGTTTCGCCGGCGGCTGTTGCTCTAGGCTGATGCAGGGTTCACCGCGTAATTCCCGCACCGTGCGCTCCAGCACCACGCTGAAGGTCTTGCGGATAAACTGCGTATTCGCATCGGCCAACTGCAGCGTGGTATGGATCCCCATGGAATTAAGCTTTTTGGCGATGCGCCGGCCAACCCCCCACACATCCTCCACCGGGACCCGCGACATCAAGGCGCGCAACCGGGTCCGATCGTCCAGGGCGACCACACCTCCGGTAGCGGGCCAGCGTTTAGCCGCGTGATTACACAGTTTTGCCAGGGTTTTGGTGCGGGCGATACCGACACCCACGTTGAGTCCGGTCACGCGCAGCACCCTTTCCCGCACCTGCCGGCCAAAATCCGCATAGTCCATGGCCGTGCCGAGACCGGTAACGTCCATCCAGGCTTCATCTATGGAGTAGACCTCGGTGCGGGGCGCCAGGAATTCCAGTGTCGACATGACCCGTGCCGACATATCGGCGTAGAGCGCGTAATTTGAGGAAAATACCACGATCCGCCGCTGGCGTCGCAGTTCACCCAGTTGGAAGTAGGGCTGCCCCATGTTGATCCCGAGTTTTTTCGCCTCGGCCGAACGGGCAATAACACAGCCGTCATTATTGCTGAGCACCACAATCGGCTGCCCGCGCAGGTCTGGGCGAAATACCGTTTCACACGAGGCATAAAAGCTGTTTACGTCAGCCAGGGCGAACACATTCAGTCTCGGGTATTATGCACGGCGTAAAGTACCACCCCAAATATCTCTAATTCGTCGGGATCGGGATAGAGGGTCGGGAAGGCGGGGTTCATTGGCTCAAGGGCCAGCCGAGGACGGAGACATAAGCGTTTTACGGTAAATTCTCCCGCCACGGCGGCAATGACGATATCGCCATGGCCCACCGTTTCATCTCGGTCGACCACCAATAAATCTCCATCGCCGATGCCCGCCTCGGTCATGGATTCTCCGCTGGCGCGCACAAAATAGGTGGCGCTGGGGTGGCGGATACAGTACTCATTCAGATCCAGCGTCTTTTCAACATAGTCTTGGGCCGGTGAGGGAAAACCCGCGCGGCACCGGTCGGCGAACAGCGGCAGGGAAAGGACCGGCGGCGTGTCGCCCGGTGTAAACATGGCGGTCAGGATGCGCATTTATATGACTCATTAGTACTGTTTATGTGTCCAGTATAAATAAATTATCAGCGTTGAAAAGTAGGGCGTGCGGCAAAAAGACGGCGGTAGAGAGTAGATGGCTGATAAGTAAGGATCAAAAAAAATAATTTTTATTATTAAGAAAAAATGAGGCGGTTCAATTAACTACGAATACTATTAGTTTTCTTTGTTTATTATTTTATTTGCATTATATTTGGCTAACATCGCCGCAGCGCGTAATCAATTATCTATGGGATATAAGCTCTATTATGGCAAACCGGCCGGCGGCAGGTCCGCTATGCTTGCTAGTCTGGCTTTCCCCTTTCAGATAGGACAACCACTATGAATTCATCTGCTATTCCCGCCTCAATGCAGGCTATCGCCATCCAACAGCCCGGCGGTCCAGAACAACTGATTAGAGTCGACGTACCGGTGCCCCGGCCGGATCCTGGCTATTTGCTGGTCAAGATCGCCGCGGCCGGCGTTAACCGCCCCGACGTATTGCAGCGCAAGGGCGTGTATCCGCCTCCCGCCGGTGCCTCGGAGCTGCCTGGCCTGGAAATTGCGGGGGAAGTGGTGGCGCTGGGCGCCGGCGTGCGGCGCTACGCCGTGGGCGATGCGGTTTGCGCCCTGATTGCCGGTGGCGGGTATGCGGAGTACTGCGTGGTGCATGAAACCAATGCATTGCCGGTGCCGCGGGGGCTGTCCTTACTGCAGGCGGCGGCGCTGCCAGAGACGTTTTTTACCGTCTGGACCAACGTCTTTCAGCGTGGCAAACTGCGGGCGGGGGAGATTCTGCTGGTTCATGGTGGAACGTCCGGCATCGGTACGGTGACCATTATGCTGGCGAAAGCGTTTGGCGCCACGGTGTTCGCCACCGTCGGATCCGCCGACAAATGCGCGGCGGTGCTGAAACTGGGGGCCGATGGCGCGATTAACTACCATACGGAGGATTTTGTCGCGCAGACCCGGCGCCTGACCGAGGGGCATGGTGTGGACGTGATCGTCGATTTGATCGCCGGCGACTACGTGGCCCGTAACTATGCGGCGGCGGCGGTGGACGGCAGGATTGTACAAATCGGCGTCCAAAACGGCCCGGCGAAGGAGTTGAATCTGATGATGATGCTGGCTAAACGGTTAACCCATACCGGCTCGACCCTACGGCCGCGCGCGGTGGCGGAAAAAGCCCTCATCGCCGCGGATTTGGAGCAACAGGTCTGGCCGCTGCTGGCCGCCGGAAAGATCAGGCCGTTGATCGATCGGACCTTTCCCTTACATCTGGCGTGTGATGCCCACACGCTGATGGAAGGGAGCACGCATATCGGTAAAATCATGCTGGTGACCCCTGCCTACGCCGACCTGCTATCCGAGTGAGCCATGCCCGCCGGCGACAAACGTCAACGGCGGGATGGGCTATTCACGGGAGGTTAACGGCTAAAGCCGATATTATCGTCAATGACCGCTACCGGCCCGATGGGGACACGTCCGACCTTTGCCAGATCGAGTTTGCGGAACGTAATCTTGTCGCGCCAGACCTTACGCAGGAAATCCTCGAAGACCTGGATGGTAAGCTGCTCGCCGGGACAACGGCGGTAGCTAAAGCCAAAGGGGGCAAAGCCCGCATAGTCGCATACCGGCTTGGGTTTTCCTTCCACCGTGGCGAATACGGTACCGAAACCGCTGTTGGTGATGCTGACGTTACGGCCATCGTTGACATCCAGTTTGGTAATCGCGAAGGGACAGCGGGCCAACCCGAGATCCTGGATCTTTTCTTCGGTAATGTCGGCGCTGGTGGGAACATCGCGGTAGCGATCGGGATCAAATCGTTCCGGTTCGCGCCACAGGACCGGGTTATTGCTGGTGTCGACATGTGGCGTGACGATAAAACTATGGCGTTCAAACGGCAGTCCGAAGCGCGCATGCGGGGACTCGCCATAGGCCGATACCCGGGCGTCCACTACCGAGGAAATACTGCCGCCATTGGGGGAAATGGTGCGAAACAGCTCCATAACCAAGAGTTCCAGGGGAGTATAAACGGCGTCGCCGGCGTTATCGTAATCGCCGCTCATGGTGGTCTTGAACGCTTCCCGCACTTTGGCATCGCCTCCCTGTTCGCTCAGCCGCGACATAATGCCGTAAATGGAGTTGCCCCATTGACTAAAGGCGACAAAATTATGGAAACATTCAAATACAATATCTTTGATCCCGAAATGCTTGCCATCACCGGCATTTTTCAGCCAGTACCAAACCATGGTTTTTTCCGGATGGGGCGTGCGGCCGTTTTTGATATCGGCTACCCGGTCGTCGATCCATTTTTTTAGAAAATCGAGATGCTGCCGGACCTTCATATAATTTTCATAGACAATCGGGTCCAGCGGATTGCGATACGCCAGCACGGTATTAAAGGCTTCGCCGATTTCTCTGACCTGCGCCGGGATGGCCTTGCCGCTGACCCCCAGGTGCAGGTCCCAGTAAATATCAAAATAGTCATCGAGATAATGGCGCATAAAGGGCTGGTTGGCATATTTTTTGTCTAATAAACGATCAAAAAACGCCACCACCTTGCCCTGATACATCGGTTTGTAGAGATCGGGCGTGACGGCGCTGAAATAGATACGCTTTCGCAAATTATCCTCGCCGCGGTTTTCCAGGCCTTGGAGAAATACCGTACTGCCCTCTTCCGGGGTGGGGCGCCAGTCTTTATATATGAGTCCCCATAAATCATGGGGCAGCGCATTTTCCTTACTCAATGCCGCATCAATAATAGGCAGTAACGGTCTTTCGCCCTCATAAAGGCTGGCAAGAAAAAAAGGGATTACCGCATTTTCAACATAGGTAGCATCGAAATTAGCGGGAATGGTCTGACGAAAACGCGCCACCGCGGCGGCAATGGGCGTCGGTACGTCCGCCTGGCATTGGGCCGCCGCAGTGCCCGCCGCGAATACGCGGGTTGCCGAGCTGCCCGTTGTCACACCCAGCACGGCCGCGCCTTTTAAAAATTGTCTTCTTTGCATAGTTGCGCTCCAGTAAGGGAAATATATACCTGGCGTTAATATTAGGGAGAGCATGGACAAGTATTGACGTTAATACATATATTCATCCAGGATTAAAGGATGAATATAAAATTAATATATCGCGTGACCTGAAAAAAAGTAATTTAATAATACTGCTTAATTTTAGTGGCGAATATTCATTAACCTAACCATAGCGAGCCATCGCGAAGTCATTAACCGGCATTATTGCCGTTGCCTTCTTTAGCAATGGCCCGGAGCATCCGGCCCGCGGATAAATGCCCTGAGCCCGCATCATAGTACCTTTACTTATTGCTTGCGGCGCTTCATTATCATTTTCTTTAATGAATTCTGTACCCCCCTTAGCCTGTGGACCTTGGATGAATCGGAAACTGACAGTCTTCGTTGTCGCCGCGGCGACCTATAGCGTCTTTTGTCACGCTGCCGGCGATACTGCCGATATCACCGCGCAAGACCGGCAGATTACCACCGATTGTGAAAAAATCAGCCATTACGCGCAGGCCGGTGATGCGGCGTATCGGCAACAGAATTGGAGCCGCGCCGTGGACGACTATACCGCCCAGGCTGCCTGGAGCGAGTTTTGCCGTCTCCCGCGGGCCTCCATTGCCATGGCTTATAATAATATTGCGCTGGCGTTGCTGCGCGTCGGGGAGCCGCTAAAGGCCCGGGCCTGGATTGCCCTGGTGCCGGAAGACAATGAAAGCGTGGCCAACCTGGCGCTGTTGCAACCTGCGCTCGCCGGCCTGCAGCCGGCGTTGGCCGCGAGTCCCAGAGGGGAGTACTGGCGCTATGCCGGTTTGGGGGTATGGAGTTCGGTATCGGTGCAGCCGGAAGGGGAACGTTGGCGGATTGCGTTTAGCGGCTATTATATGCCGGCCATGGGTATGTATTATGGCCCGAATAGGGGGGATTTTTCCGCCGTGGAGACGATTGTGGCCGGCCGGGCGGTCTACCGGCAGGACGATCGGGACGCGGAGGCATCGTGCCGTGTGGAGCTGGCGTTTACCCCTGAGCGGGTGCATCTGGATACGGTTGCAGGTGATTGCGGATTCGGTATGAACGTCCGGGCCAGCGGCGATTTCATCCGGGTATCGCGCGATTAAGCACGCAACGTCGTTGGCGGTATCAATCCGGTATGGTATTTTAACCGAACTATAACAATAGATAGCCCTCATCCTACCCATCACTCGTTTTCCTGGTTAACGCCAATCATCCCGGCCCCCGGGCAGGATCATCCATGGGAGTTTTTTTATGCCTATCGCCCTTTTAGCCCTGGCGCTGAGCGCGTTTGCCATCGGCACCACCGAATTTGTCATTATGGGTTTGTTACCTCAGGTAGCGGCCAGCCTGTCGGTATCGCTGCCGGATGCCGGCTGGTTAATCAGCGGTTACGCCATCGGCGTGGCGGTGGGGGCGCCCATTATGGCGGTGTTGACCGCCCGTATGCCGCGCAAAACCTGTCTGGCGCTGCTGATGGCCATTTTCATTATCGGCAACGTTATGTGCGCCTTGGCATATGGCTATCGCCTGCTGATGTTGGCGCGGGTGGTGACGGCGCTAAGTCACGGCGCGTTTTTCGGTATCGGCGCCGTGGTGGCCGCCGGTCTGGTACCGCCCCATCGGCGGGCTTCGGCGGTGGCGTTGATGTTTACCGGCCTGACGCTGGCCAATGTACTGGGCGTCCCTTTGGGAACCTGGCTGGGACAGCTGTACGGCTGGCGGGCCACGTTCTGGGGCGTCTCGGTCCTGGGCGTGGTGGGCTTGGTTGCGCTGCTGGCGAGCCTGCCGCCCCAGCACGACGCGGCTCCCGCCGATCTGACCCGGGAGTTTGCCGCGTTGCGTAACGGCCGCTTGGTGCTGTCGCTGTTGATGACGATCTGTTTCGCCGCCGCGATGTTTACCCTGTTTAGCTATATTGCGCCATTACTGCTGCAGGTCACCGGCGTCGGCAACCGCGGCGTCAGCTGGACACTGTTTTTAATCGGCGCGGGCTTGACGCTGGGTAATTTGATTGGCGGGCGTCTGGCGGACTGGCGCGTTTCCGCCAGCCTGATGTTGAGTTTCGCCATGATAGCGCTATTTTCGGTGCTATTTTACTGGACCAGCCATAGGCTGCTGCCGGCGGAAATCACCTTGTTCTTCTGGGCGCTGGCCACGTTCAGTACCGTTCCGGCGTTGCAAATAAACGTGGTTAGCCATGGTAACGACGCCCCTAATCTGGTGTCCACGCTGAATATATCCGCCTTTAATATTGGCAATGCGCTCGGGGCCTGGGCCGGCGGCATGGTGATCAACGCAGGCATGGGCTTGGTGGCCATCCCGCTGGCCGCGGCCTTGATGGCCGTCGCGGGTTTGCTGGTCGGCTGGTTAACCTTTTACCGTGCGCCGGGTCGGCCGTTGACGGCTTAGGCAACGCGCGCTTAGGCCATCGCCTCGGCCAGCCTGGCGGGCACGCCGGCGGCGATGTCGCGCAGGTCATCGATAAAGTGGCTGAGCAGGGCCGAAGGCGGCCGGTGAAGGGGACGGATCAGGCTTACCGTGAAGGGGACCTGGTGGCTGAAGGTTTTCAGCACCACGCCGCTGGCGGCATAATCCAGCGCGGTGAGCGGGTTGACGATGGAGACGCCGACCCCGGCGCGCACCATGGCGCATACCGACGCCGCGCTATGGGTTTCGATAATCATCTCCCGTTCGACATTCTCCCGGGCAAACAGGCGATCCAGCAGTTGACGATAGCCGTCGGTGGCGGACAAACTGATATATGGCTGGCGGTTAAAATCACCCGGCGTTAACACCGGCCGGCTGGCAAATGGGTGGCCGGCCGGCAGCACGCATACCTCGTTAAGCGTCATCAAGGTTTCCCGTTCGGTGCCCGCCGGCGTCAAGGTATTTTCCGTAAGACCGATGTCGTGGCGCTGCGCCGAAAGCCATTCCTCCAGCAGCGGCGACTCCTGGGGCACCACGTTCAGGCTGACGCCGGGAAAACGTTGGCAAAATTCCCGGCACACCAGCGGCAACAACGATTGGGAAAAGACCGGCAGGCAGGCTACCGATAGCTGTGCTTGACGGAATTCGCGAATGGCATGGGCGGCGCTAATAATACGATCCAACCCATAGTAAGAGCGCTGAACCTCTTCAAATAACCGCAACCCCTCGCCGGTCGGCTTAAGCCGGCCCTTTACCCGCTCGAACAGCGTGAAACGCAGTAATTGCTCCAACCGCGCCAGTTCACGGCTTACCGTCGGCTGAGAGGTGTTCAACAGCGCGGCGGCTTCGGTCAGACTGCCGGTGGTCATGACCGCATGAAAAATATCGATGTGGCGTAGGGAAATGGCGGACATGATAGCTCCCGTACGAATAAAGCCATATCATAATTGAATAGATGACGCTAAAAAAGATATTTTATTAATAGCTTTATTTACTGAATAATCGCTGAAATTATCTTTTTTTAGCCGCGTCGAGCGACGGAGAAATCATGCCTCAAAGTCTGTACACCACCCAAGGCGCGTTAAACGCGGTCAATCTGCGCCATCTGGCCCAGCGTTATGGTGGCCCGGTTTGGGCGTACGAGAGCGAGGTTATCGTCGAACGTATCAGCCAATTGCGCCAATTCGACGTGATCCGCTTTGCGCAGAAAGCCTGTTCCAATGTCCATATCCTGCGGCTGATGCGCGAGCAGGGAGTCAAGGTGGATTCCGTTTCCCTCGGTGAAATAGAACGCGCCATGGCGGCGGGGTACCTGCCCGGTCCCGATACGGGTGATATTGTGTTTACCGCCGATGTTTTTGACCTGCCCACATTGCGCCGGGTGGTGGAGTTGGCCATTCCGGTCAATGCCGGATCGGTGGATATGCTGGAGCAGTTGGGGCGGCTTTCGCCGGGGCATGGGGTCTGGCTGCGGATTAATCCTGGTTTCGGCCATGGTCACAGCCAGAAAACCAATACCGGTGGCGAAAATAGCAAGCATGGCATCTGGCATGATGACCTGCCGCTGGCCATTGAACAGTTGCGCCGCTATAACCTGAAGCTTATTGGTCTTCACATGCATATCGGTTCGGGCGTGGACTATGACCATTTGCGACAGGTGTGTGAGGCAATGGTACGACAGGTTATTGATTCGGGCCAGGATGTGCACGCCATCTCGGCCGGCGGCGGCCTATCGGTGCCTTACCGGTTTGGCGAGGAGGCCATTAATACCGAACACTATTTTGGCTTGTGGGACGCCGCCCGCCAGACGATTGCCCGTCATCTGGGCCATCCGGTGACGCTGGAGATCGAGCCCGGCCGCTTTTTGGTGGCGGAATCCGGCGTATTGGTGGCGCAGGTGCGGGCGGTGAAGGACATGGGCCGTCGCCACTTTGTATTGGTTGACGCCGGTTTTAACGATCTGATGCGTCCAGCCATGTACGGCAGTTATCATCATATTTCAGCCATTCCGGCCGATGGCGCCTATCGGGCCGATTGGACCACCCGCGAAACGGTGGTGGGTGGGCCGCTATGCGAATCGGGGGATGTGTTTACGCAATTGGCCGGCGGCGGGATGGCGCCGCGGTTACTGCCCGACGTCCAGGTGGGCGATTATCTGGTATTCCATGATACCGGGGCCTACGGCGCATCGATGTCCTCGAATTACAACTCCCGTCCATTGTTACCCGAGGTATTGTTTGAACAGGGGCGGCCGCGCGAGATTCGCCGCCGCCAAACCCTGGACGAACTGCTGGCGCTAGAGCGGGTTGACGGCGCCCTGCCAGGACAATAGGTCCGGGCCGGGTGCCAAACGATGGCGTTATTCCCTCGTTCGCTGATTGACCCCGGCGGTCCAGCTTAGGCTTTACCTTGTTCCACGACGGTGACGAGCGTTTCCGCCGCCATCGGGCGATAGGCCACATAATAGACCAAGGCGACAAAGATGGCGCCGCCGGCGGCGTTACCGAGGAAGACCCCCGGGAAATTGCCCCAATATTGCGACCAGGTCGCATGACCGGAAAATATCGCCGCCGGGATCACGAACATATTGGCCACCACATGCTGGAAGCCTAAATCCACAAACGCCATCACGGGGAACCAGATGCCCAGAATTTTACTGGCCACATCCTTGCCGCTATAAGCCAACCATACCGCCAGGCTCACCAGCCAGTTACACCCGATACCGGAAATAAACGCATGCAGAAAATCCGCGGAAATTTTGGCTTGGGCGGTGCCGACGGTTTTGGCCAAAAACGCACCTTCGGTCAGACCAAGCACATGGCCAAAAAACCAGGCAATCAGAATACTGCCGATAAAATTGGCGATAGTGATCCAAAACCAATTACGGACCAGTGAAAATAGCGAGATCTGTTGCGCGAGCCAGGCAATGGGTAGCGTCATCATATTGCCGGTCAGCAATTCCCCTCCGGCAATGATGGTCAGGACCAGGCCCACCGGAAACACCGATGCGCCTAAAAATACGCCGAACGAACCCCACTCCGCCGGCAGGCTGGCGGTAACATGGATATCCAGCATAAAACCGAGCGCAATATAGGCCCCCGCCAGGCTACCGAGCACCAGTAAATAAGGTAAAGGGGCGCGACTTTTTGTCACGCCGGTTTGTACGGCGATTGCTGCAACTTCTTTAGGTGAATGAAACGACATAGTAATTTTTATGTTAATGAAAAGGAGTGATCCGCATGATATCGCCACCACCTCCGCACGCCAAGCTCTCGCTCACCACAATGTTGTTAAAAATTAATACATGACGTTGCTTTTCGATCCAATAAGTCAGTTACCCTTGCGCCTGCCCATGTCGCTCTGCCAGTTCGCGGCGTAATAAAATCAGCTCTTCGGCCAGGTCCTGGCATAACATCGCGGTCATTAGATGATCTTGTGCATGCACCATAATCAGATTGACCGGTACTTTACCGATCCCCTCATCGAGTCCGATCAGCCGGGTCTGAATGATATGGGCCTGACGGGAGGCTTCGCGCGCCGCCGCCATTAGCGCATCCGCCTGGTCCCAATTGGTATCGCGGGCGGCCTGAATCGCGCCCATGGCGTTGGATCGGGCTTCCCCGGCGTTAATCAGTAATTCCATTACCGTTTGTTCAAAGTCTTCGTTCATCCAGGATCCCTATTGGTATGCCAAAATAAGAGTTTCCATCATATTGGAATTCCAATATCGACATGTGAGAAGGGGATCACAGAAAAAATATTCAATTCCGCTAGTTTTTGGTATGCCAGATAACCAAAACTGTATTGCGGCCACCGTTAAACGCGAAATTTACCTATTCAACTCACCAATAAATGAGGTGGTGCCATGTCTTTTAAGGATCGGATGATCGATTCTCTGGGATCGTTTGCCAGCAAGTTTAATAGCTTTAGATATATCATGGCGATCAAGGCGGCTTTCATCACGTTGATGCCGGTGATTATCGTCGGCGCATTTTCGGTCTTGATCTCCAACATGGTATTGGATCCGGTTAATGGGCTGGCCAGTTTTCGATTTTTTGCCCCGCTGGCGACGTTAAAGCCGATTATGGCCAGCATCAATTACGCCACGCTCAATTTCTTAACCATCGGCGCCGTATTTTTGATCGGTATCGAACTGGGTCGGCTTAACGGTTCGCGTACCTTGTTCCCCGGCCTGCTGGCGGTTATTTGTTTTATCGCCGTCACGCCGACCACCTTACAGTTAATGGTCGGCGACCAGATGATGGTGGTGAAGGACGTACTGGCGCGCCAGTTTTCCGATACCAAGAGCCTGTTTCTCGGCATGTTTATGGCGATTCTTTCGGTTGAGGTTTATTCCCGCCTGGAGAAAGTCGACCAATTTCGCATCAAAATGCCCGATAGCGTGCCGCCTAACGTATCGGCCTCGTTTACCGCGCTCATCCCGGCGATCATTACCGTGGTGCTGCTGGCCACCTTCGGTTTTGTCTTCCAGCGCCTGACCGGAATGTATCTTTACGATGCCGTCTATAAAGTGGTGCAGGAACCGCTGGAATCCGTGGTGCAAAGCTTGCCGGGTATCCTGGTGCTGATGTTCGTCGCACAGATGTTCTGGGTGATAGGCATCCACGGCAATCAGATGATCAAACCCATCCGCGAACCGCTGTTGCTGGGCGCGATTACCGTCAACATGACCGCCTTTGAGCAAGGCAAGGATATTCCCAATATCATCACCATGCCCTTCTGGGACGTCTACATGAGCATCGGCGGTTCCGGGCTGACCATCGGGCTGTTGCTGGCGGTACTGTTTACGTCGCGGCGCAAGGAGATGAAGGAAATCGCCAAATTATCCCTTGGCCCGTCGGTATTTAACATCAATGAGCCGGTGATCTTCGGTATGCCGATCATGCTCAATCCTATCCTGGCCATTCCTTTTATCATTACCCCGCTGATTACCGGTACTATCGGTTATTTTGCCACCAGCCTGGGTTTTGCCGGCAAAGCCGTGGTCATGGTGCCCTGGACCACGCCGCCGCTGATTAACGCCTGGCTATCCACCGCCGGCTCCATGGGGGCGGTGATAACCCAACTTGGCTGCATTGTGGTGTCGTTCCTGGTTTATCTGCCGTTTGTCCAGGTCGCGTCCCGGCGGGCGGATCAGGCGCAGATTATTGCTGAAATGAATGATTCTTCCCGTACGGAAACCTTAAAACGCCGTGAGGTCACTGATGAGTAAGGTCTCAATGCCCATTCCCGCTGATTTTATCCTTGGGGCCGCCGCTTCCGCCTGGCAGACCGAAGGCTGGAGCGGCAAGAAACCGGGCCAGGATTCCTATCTTGATATTTGGTATAAACAGGATCGCCACGTCTGGCATAACGGCGTGGGTCCAGCGGTGGCCACGGACTTTATCCATCGTTATCCCGAGGACGTGGCCTTAATGAAGCTGGCCGGCCTGACCCATTATCGTACCTCCATTAACTGGTCGCGCTTCCTGCTGGATTATGAGCAGGCGATCGTGGATGAGGAATACGCCTTATATATTGATAAATTTTTGGACGAGCTGCTGCGCCAGGGCATCGAACCGATGATCTGCCTCGAGCATTATGAACTGCCTGCCGTGTTGCTGGAAAAATATGGCGGTTGGCAATCCAAGCAGGTGGTGGAACTGTTTGTGCGTTATGCGGAGCAGGTCTTCGCCCGCTATGCCGGGAAGGTAAAACGCTGGTATTCGTTTAATGAACCTATAGTGGTGCAGACGCGGGTTTATCTCGACGCCCTGCGTTATCCCTACGAGCAAAATACCCATAAATGGATGCAGTGGAACCACCATAAAAACCTGGCCACCGCCCGCGTGGTGCAGCTGTTCGAGCAGCAAGGCTATCGCCGCGAGGGTGGATCGATGGGCGTGATCCTCAATCCGGAAGTGACCTATCCTCGATCCAGTGCGCCCCACGATCGGTTGGCCGCCCATTACTATGATCTGTTCTACAACCGGGTATTTCTCGATCCGTTATTGCTGGGGGAATATCCGGCGGAGCTTATCGAACTGCTGGCCAAGCATCAGGTGGCATGGGACTACGACGATCGGGAGCTGGATATTATCCGCCGCTATCCGGTACATGAGGTCGGTCTAAATCTCTATTATCCGCATCGGGTCAAAGCGCCTAGCCATCAATGGAATGAACATACGCCGTTTCATCCGGCCTATTATTATGATCCTTTCGAGCTGCCGGGGCGGCGGATGAATAAATCCCGCGGCTGGGAAATCCAGCCGAAGATTGTCTATGACATGGCGCAGCGCATGAACCGGGATTATCCCAATATGCCCTGGTTTATCGCTGAAAACGGCATGGGAATCGAAAACGAGACGGATTTCAAAAATCAGGAAGGTGAGATACAGGACGATTACCGTATCGATTTTATTGCCGAACATCTTTACTGGGCATTAAAAGCCCGTGAAGAGGGGGCTAAATGTTTGGGATATATGTTATGGGCTTTTACGGATAACGTATCGCCGATGAACGCCTTTAAAAATCGCTATGGCCTGATTGAGATTGATATCGACCACCAACTGCGGCGGCAGCCGAAAAAATCCGCCGCCTGGTTCGGCCGGTTAAGTACCACCCGTACCCTAACGTTAACGCTCGATGATCAATATAAATAAAGGAAAGACCATGAAACGTATTATTCTGGCCTGCTCGGCGGGCATGTCCACCTCGCTGGTGGTCACTAAAATGGAAAAAGAAGCGGCCATACGGTCGTTGGATTATTTGATCTACGCCATCCCGGAGCAAAATCTGCGCGACGAGTTGCAGACTTACGGTAACGACATCGTGGTGGTGCTGCTGGGTCCCCAGGTCCGTTTCAAGCTAGTGGCAAATAAAAAGCTAACCGATGAATATCAGATTCCCATCGCGGTTATCGATTCCGTGGCTTATGGTACTTTAAACGGCGCAAAGGTACTCGATCAGGCTCTGGGTTTGTTACACTAGCCTGATGTAACGACGTGGGTTCGTTCGCATGGCTAGGGGAAGAGGGCGTGATGTTGCAGGAAAAAAAACAGTATCAGGAAATTGGCCGGGATCTGCGTCAAAAGATCACCTCGGGCGATTACCCGGTGAACGCGCGTTTGCCCCCCGAACGTAATATCGCGGAAACCTACGGCGTGAGCCGTACCATTATCCGCGAAGCGTTGCTGATGCTCGAGCTGGAAGGCATTGTCGATATCCGCCAGGGATCCGGCGTCTATGTAACCCGTATTCCTCTTGAGGATGCGGGCGAACCGGCCATTTACGAGAGTGAAGTGGGGCCATTTGAACTGCTGCAGGCTCGCCAGCTGCTGGAGAGCAATATCGCGGCCTTCGCCGCCAAAATGGCCACTAAAATGGATATAGAAAATCTGCGGCGCTCCCTGGAGCAGGAGCAGCGCGATATCACGACCAACGAACGCAGCGTCAATAACGATAAGCTGTTTCATGAGCTGATCGCCGGCGCCACGCAAAATCAGATGCTGCTGGAAACGGTTAAGTCCATCTGGTTGCGCCAGGAGTCGAGCGCGTTATGGCAGCAGCTCTACAGCCATATCGATACGCGTTCGCTACGCCTGCGCTGGCTGGCGGATCATCAAAATATTCTGGTGGCCTTGCGCCGGCGGGATGTTATGGGGTCCTATCAAAGTATGTGGCAGCATATGGAAAGCGTCAAAAATACCCTAATGGAAATTTCCGATGCCGACGCGCCGGAATTTGATGGGTATCTGTTTGAATCCGTACCGATTTTTCAGGGCAAGCTAGTCTAATGGCCTGGGTTATCGCCCCGCTGGCCGATTATCCCCAATATCGCGAATTGACGATCGACTGGCTGTGGCGGGCTTTCGGCCAAGACACCGGTCGGCGATTTTACAGTGCCATGGTCGACAACGGCATGCGCCGCGAGGGACTGCCGATGGCGTTTATCGCGCTTGACGGCGGCCGGCCGGTGGGCACCGTGGGACTATGGCGGTGCGATCTGCTTACCCGCCAGGATCTTACGCCCTGGCTCGCGGCGCTCTATGTGGATGAAAGCTGGCGCGGCAGGGGCCTGGGCAGGGCATTGCAGCGGTTTGTGATAGCGTACGGCCGCCGGGCGGGATACGAGCATCTTTATTTGTACGCCACCTTTCGCGGTTATTACGAGCGCGAAGGTTGGCAATATCTGGCCGATGGTATCGAATACCCCGATAAGCCGGTGTTTATTTATCATCTGGCGCAAGGAGCCGAATCCCCGGCGCCAAAGCTCAGGACGGCGGCGGCGCGACCGAATGGCGGCGCACCAGGGTCGGACTGAAGGTGTTGGTCACCTCCGGCAGCGGATCGCCGTTGGCCAGCGCCAACGCCAGCCGCGCGGCCTGGTTGGCCATTGCCACCACCGGATAACGGATAGTGGTCAGGCGCGGGCGCAGATAGCGGGAAATGAGCACATCGTCAAAGCCAACCAGCGAGATCTCTTCCGGTACTTCAATGCCGTTGTCGCTAAGCACCGCCAGCGCGCCGGCGGCCATGGAGTCGTTATAACAGGCGATGCCGGTGAAGTTCCTGCCGCGTCCCAACAGGTCGGTCATGGCCTGTTCGCCGCCCACCTCGTCCGGTTCCCCATAGGCAATCAGCTTATCATCCACCGCAATATTATGATCCTTGAGTCCATCCAGATACCCTTGCAACCGGTCGGTGCTATCTGAAATCGGGTGACTTGAACAGATACAGGCGATCCGGCGATGGCCCTGCTGAATCAGATGGCGGGTCGCCAGCCAAGCGCCGTATCGATCGTCGAGCGCCACGCAGCGATTGGCATAGGCGGGTAAAATGCGGTTGATCAGCACCATGCCGGGAATATGCGCCATCAGCCCGTTCAGTTCCTCCTCGGGAATCATTTGCGCATGCACCACCAGCGCCGCGCAGCGGTGGCGTATCAACTGCTCGATCGCCTGCCGTTCCTTGTCGAGAATATGATACCCATTGCCAATCAGCAAAAAGTTGCCGGTGCGGTAAGCTACCTGTTCCACCGCCTTGACCATGGCGCCGAAAAAGGGATCGGACACATCCGCCACGATAAGGCCAAGGGTTTCGGTGGATTGCTGCGCCAGCGCACGGGCGTTGGCATTGGGGTGGTATTGCAATTCCTCCATGGCGCCCAGCACCGCCTGGCGCGAACTGATACTGGCTTTGGGCGAATTATTGATAACGCGTGAGACCGTGGCGACAGATACCCCCGCCAACTTAGCTACATCCTTTATGGTGGCCATATCGCTTTTAAGCTCTCTTAGGGTAATCGGTTACATTGATAAATTTTACGGAAATGGCCATTCGATGCAAGGCGCTGGCGCACAGGTTTGACGATCGGATCGGGATTATTGCGAATTAGTCTTGAAAATCGGTTTGGTGCTTGGCGCGCGTTACTGCCGATCGGTGCTGAACCCTATGCGCGGCGTAAGAAAATCGACAAGAATGCCGTCCGGAATTAATCATGGGGGGAAATTTACAGTTGGTTTCATTTCGAGCGGTTATCTTGCGATTATGCGGTGGTTTAATCATGTCACGGTCTATAAAGTATGTAGTCCCAGAGGTATTGATTGGTGAGAAATCAACACACTTTGTGTGTTGAGACCATTTCAGTTGCACCAACCTACGCGGATGCGTAGGTTTTTTTTTGGCTGCAATCCAGGATTTCACGCTACGGTGAATTATCCCATGTTAAACTTGCCGTTTTTGAGGCGATGAGGATATCTCGTCGCCTGTTTGCCGTTTTTCCGTTCGTTGGATGCGCGATGGGCGCATCTATGACGTGCCGGGCGTGGACGCAGTCAGCATACATTCTATTTAGGGGGCAGAAGCATGGACCAGGGGAATGGGGTAAATCAGTATCAACAACCCGTCGGCGCGGCGCTGCCGGACTGGCGACCCCGCCCTCCGGTGCAAAAAGTCACCTTGGCGGGACGTTTTTGCCGCCTGGAACCTTTGTCTATGGTGCACGGTCCAGCGCTGTTTATGGCCTGGCACCGTATCGATGATGGCCGCGATTGGACCTATTTTTCCCATTCCCGCCCGGAAACCCGGCAACAATGCGATGCCCTGATCGCCGCCAATGCCGCCTCCCATGACCCGCTGCATTTCGCGGTTATCGACCTGGCCACCGAACGGGCGGTGGGATCGGTGGCGCTGATGCGGGTCGATGCGGGCAATGGGGTGTTGGAAATCGGCTGGGTCAACTGGTCGCCGCTGATGAAGCGCTCGGCTCTCGGCACCGAAGCCATATCGCTGCTGTTGAGCTATACCTTTGACCGGCTGGGCTATCGGCGCTGCGAATGGAAATGTCACAGCCTCAACCTGGCGTCCAACCAGGCGGCAAAACGCCTTGGTTTTCAGTACGAAGGAACATTCCGTCAGGCCATGGTCGTCAAAGGCCACAATCGGGACACCTGCTGGTATTCCATCATCGACAGCGAATGGCCGGCGCTCGCCCGGGCACTGGACGGTTGGCTGGCACCCGGCAATTTCGACCATCAGGGACGGCAGTGCAGGCCGTTGGCGGCGTTTATGCAGGAATCGATCGTGAAGCCTTGACCTCGCCTATACTAGGGTGGCAACACGGGGCCGATAACGTGAAGTGGGTTCGAATGCGTTAGCCGGTCGGCATAATTAACCTATAAGGAGATGGCATGCTTTTTTCCGTATTGCGCCAGATTTTCCGGCTACTGTATCGCGTGGATGTGGTCGGCGATCCACGGGTATTGCAACAGCAGAAGGTCATGATCACGCCCAATCATGTCTCCTTTCTTGATGGGGTCCTGCTGGCGCTATTTTTGCCGGTCAAACCGGTGTTCGCCATTTATTCAACCATTACCGATGCCTGGTATATGCGGGTAGTCAAACGCTATGTGGACATCATCCCGCTCAATCCCACCAAGCCGCTGAGCATCAAGCAATTAATCAAGCATATTGGTCACGGGAGGCCGGTGGTGGTCTTTCCCGAAGGCCGGATCACGGTCACCGGATCGCTGATGAAAATCTATGACGGCGCGGCGTTCGTCGCGTCGCGCACCGGTGCCACCGTGGTGCCCATCTGGCTGGATGGCCCTGAACTGACGCCGTTTAGCCGCATGGGCGGCATCATCAAGCGTCACTGGTTTCCCAAAATCACCATACATCTGCAAACCCCGGTCAGCCTGCCCATGCCCCAAGCGCTAAAGGCGCGCGAACGTCGGCGCATCGCCGGGGAACAATTGCATCGCATCATGATGGACGCCCGCATGGCCTCCCGCCCGCGTCTGACGCTCTATCAGGCATTGCTGGCCGCGTCTCGACGCTATGGCGACGCCAAACCCTGTATTGAGGATATCGCCTTTAAAGCGGACAGTTACCGCGGATTATTGAAAAAAATCTTCGGCGTCAGCCGCATCCTGGAGCGCTTTACCGCCCCTGGAGAACATGTGGGCCTATTGCTGCCCAACGCCACCATCTCCGCCGCCACCATCCTGGGGGCGGGATTACGCCGGCGGATTCCGGCGCTGCTAAATTACACCTCAGGGGCAAACGGCATCAATAACGCGGTCAAAGCCGCGTCCATTAAAACCATCGTCAGCTCCCGGCAATTCCTGGATAAAGCCAAACTTACCGCGCTGCCGTTGGCGGTGATCGGTGTGCGCTGGGTCTATCTGGAAGATCTGAAAGACACCGTGACGCTGGCGGACAAGTTATGGGTCATCGGCCATCTACTTTATCCGGCCCGTGCGGAACTGGCGCAACGGCCTGATGAGAGTGCGCTGGTACTTTTTACCTCCGGTTCGGAAGGAACGCCGAAAGGCGTAGTCCATTCCCATGACAGTATTTTGGCTAATATTGAACAGATACGCTCGGTCGCGGATTTCACCCCACGCGATAAATTTTTGTCAGCGTTGCCGCTGTTTCACGCTTTTGGCCTGACGGTTGGATTACTCACGCCATTGCTGACCGGCGCGCGGGTGCTGCTCTATCCCAGCCCGC
Source organism: Enterobacterales bacterium (assembly GCA_015654745.1). Lineage (GTDB taxonomy): Bacteria > Pseudomonadota > Gammaproteobacteria > Enterobacterales > Enterobacteriaceae > Acerihabitans. The sequence goes on along the minus strand of JAATGH010000066.1, from coordinate 5,237 downwards.
TGCATTACCGGGTAATACCGGAGCTGGTATACGACCAAAACTGTACCGTGCTGTTTGGCACCTCTACTTTTCTCGCGCAATATGGCCGAATGGCTCACCAATATGACTTTGCCCGGGTGCGTTATGTGGTCGCCGGGGCGGAAAAACTCGCGGAAACAACCCGGCTGCTATGGCAAGAAAAGTTCGGTATTCGCATCCTGGAAGGCTATGGCGTGACGGAATGCGCGCCGGTAGTGGCGATTAACGTCCCGCTGGCGGCGAAAGTGCATACGGTCGGCCAGATCCTGCCTGGCATGAAGGCGAGATTGATCCCGGTGCCGGGGATTGAACAGGGGGGGCAACTGCAGCTGAGCGGGCCTAATATCATGAAAGGCTATCTGCGGGTTGAGCGCCCCGGCGTCCTGGAAACGCCGGCTGCGGATAATGGCGCGGGGGTGGTAGATGAAGGGTGGTATGACACTGGGGACATCGTTACTCTCGATGCGGCGGGATTCTGCGCCATCCAGGGGCGGGTTAAACGTTTTGCTAAACTGGCCGGCGAGATGATTTCCCTCGAGAGCGTCGAACAACTGGCGCTTCGGGTGTCGCCCGACGCCCGCCATGGCGCCACGGCTAAAAGCGACAACGCCAAAGGAGAGGTATTGGTATTGTTTACCACCGATGCGGGCTTAACCCGCGACCAACTGGTAAAACAAGCTCATCAGGATGGCTTGCCGGAAATTACCGTGCCGCGCGACATCCGCCATATCGACGAGCTGCCGCTGCTGGGCAGCGGCAAACTCGATTTTGTCGCCCTGAAAAATATGGCCAACGCCCCGGAGAATCACTTATGAGCCTACCCCGGACCACATCGGCCGGTTTATTGACCCGGCCGATGATGGCGGTGATGTGCGCCCAGTTTTTTTCGGCTTTTGGCGATAATGCGCTGCTATTTGCCACCCTGGCACTGATTAAGCAGCAGGCTTATCCAGCCTGGAGCCAGCCGGTGCTGCAGATGCTATTTGTCGGTGCTTATATCGTACTTGCTCCCTTTGTCGGCCAGTTTGCCGACAGTTTTGCCAAGGGGCGGGTCATGATGGTGGCCAATAGCCTAAAGCTTGCCGGTGCGCTGTTTATCTGCTTCGGATTTAATCCTTTTCTCGGCTACTGCCTGGTGGGAATCGGCGCCGCCGCCTATTCGCCGGCCAAATACGGCATATTGGGCGAATTGACCCAAGGCGATCAACTGGTCAAGGCCAACGGCCTAATAGAAGCCTCAACCATTGCCGCCATCCTGCTCGGATCCTTGGCCGGCGGCGTCCTGGCGGACTGGCATCTGGGCGTGGCGCTAGGCTTGTGCGCCCTGACGTTCGGCGTCGCCGTCGCGGCCAATCTCTTTATTCCACGACTGCCGGCGGCCAGGCGCGCCGGTTCCTGGCATCCGGCGCGTTTGATCGGCAATTTCACCGCCGCCTGCCGGGTGCTTTGGCAAAATGGCGAAACCCGCTTTTCAATCATCGGCACCAGCCTGTTTTGGGGCGCCGGCGTTACCCTACGCTTCCTGCTGGTACTCTGGGTGCCGGCGGCGCTGGGTATTACGGATAATGCGACGCCCACCACGCTCAACGCCATGGTGGCGGTAGGCATCGTGTTCGGCGCCGGCGCGGCGGCCAAACTGGTGCGATTGGAAACGGTACAACGCTGCATGCCCGCCGGCATCCTGATGGGGCTGGTGGTGGTCGGGCTAAGCGTACAGCACCACTTATTGCCGGCTTATCTACTCCTGGCGCTGATCGGTATTCTAGGTGGCTTTTTTATCGTCCCGCTAAACGCGCTACTGCAACAGCGCGGCAAAGAGAGCGTTGGCGCGGGCAATGCCATTGCGGTACAAAACTTTGGTGAAAACCTGGCCATGCTGCTGATGCTCGGCCTCTATTCGCTAGTCGTAAAGCTCGGGGCGGCCGCCGTCGCCATCGGCATAGGATTCGGCGTCCTGTTCTCAGCGGCGATCCTCCTGCTATGGATAGTCACCCGCGCCAAAAAAATCGTACCCTGATAAATACCGTCCCACGGCACGCCAGGCCCGCGATCGTCGATTCAACAGCGAGCCGTGCCAAAGACACCGCACCACTCAAGGCGCCGGAAAGGTAAACCGCTGATGAATCCTCTCCAGCTCGCCAATAATTTCCTCACCCAACGTCAACTCCAAACTCGCCAGATTAGTCTCAAGCTGTTCCACCGACGTCGCGCCAAGCAACGTCGAGGCCACAAACGGCTGTTGACGCACAAACGCCAGCGCCATCTGCGCCGGATCCAGCCCATAGCGGTGGGCCAGCGCCACATATTCACCAATCGCCTGCTCGGTATGCGGCGAACTGTAGCGGGTAAACCGACTAAACAGCGTGTTACGCGCTCCGGCGGGACGGGCGCCGTTCAGGTATTTACCGGTCAGCGTGCCGAACGCAAGACTCGAATAGGCCAACAGCTCAAGCCCTTCAAACTGACTAATTTCCGCCATGCCCACTTCAAAACTACGGTTCAGCAAACTATAGGGATTCTGCACCGTGACTATCCGCGGCAGATCGTGCTTGTCCGCCAACTGCAAATACCGCATGGCTCCCCAAGGCGTCTCGTTGGAGATCCCCAAATAACGGATCTTACCTGCCCGCACCTGCTCATTAAGGGCCTCAAGGGTTTCCAAAATGGTTACCGCCTGTTTTTCATCAGTAAACTGATAATTAAGCTTACCGAAACAGTTGGTGGTGCGCTGCGGCCAATGCACCTGATAGAGGTCAAGATAATCGGTGCCCAAGCGACGCAGGCTATCCTCAAGAGCTAAGCGAATATTCTTGCGATCCAATATCTGTTGCGGCCGAATGCCGGCGTCGTTACCCCGGGACGGTCCGGCCACTTTGCTGGCCAGCACGATCTTTTCCCGCTGTCCGTGTCGCTTGAGCCAGCTACCGATATAGGTTTCTGTCAATCCTTGGGTCTCTGGACGAGGCGGCACCGGATACATTTCCGCCGTGTCGATAAAATTCACCCCGGCCGCTACCGCGTGGTCCAATTGTGCATGGGCCTCGACCTCGGTATTTTGTTCGCCAAAGGTCATGGTGCCCAATCCCAATACGCTGACTTCAAGAGAACTATGAGGAATACGGTGATAATGCATTGAGGCTGGTTCCTTAGTGTCGGTAAAAATCAGGCGTTATTAAGCGCCGCCTGATTTGACTATAACCAAGCCAGGCTGCGGGGAAAAGCGCAAAATGGGTGGATGGGGTCGGTTTTTATGATAATCAGCGCACGATCATCTGCGATACTTCACTACCGTTAATCTGCATGTGATTGCCACGTTCATCAGTATACCGAATTAAACCGGTGGACTTATCCAGCTCAGGCTTACCCTGGGTCAAAATCATACGGCCGTCCTTAGTGGACATAACATAGTCGCTGGCACAGCCCGACAGTACGCCGGCCAATGCCAACACTGCCGCCAACATCGCGTATCTTTTCATATTTATTCCTATCAAACCTTGGAGGCTGAGCGCCGGGTGCGGCTGACTTTTTTATTTCTGATCAAATTCAGCGCCTCGACACCCATGGAAAAGAACATCGCGAAATAAATGTAGCCCTTAGGCACATGAACATCAACGCTTTCCAAAATCAAAGTAAAACCGATCAGTATTAAAAACGCCAGTGCCAGCATCTTGACGGAAGGGTGATGGGCGACAAATTCTCCAATCGGTCGCGCGGCGAACATCATCACCCCGACGGCAATCACCACCGCCGCCATCATAATGAACAGATGATTAGACAAACCGACGGCGGTGATCACTGAATCAAGGCTAAAAATAACGTCCAGCAACATGATCTGTACGATGGCGCCCAAAAATGAACTGACATTACTGTGCTGCGAGGATTCGCTGCCTTCGAGGGTTTGGTGGATTTCACCACAGGATTTCCAAATCAGAAATAATCCCCCTAACATCAAAATCAAGTCCCTGATGGAAATTGGATTATCGAGAATGGCAAACAGCGGATACGTTAGCCGAATGACCCAAGAAATGGACGCCAGCAGGCCAAGACGCATAAGCATGGCGCCGAGCAAGCCGAGGCGACGCGCCTTGGCTCGTTGCGCCACCGGCAGTTTCGCCACCACCAGCGATAGAAATATGATGTTATCGATGCCAAGAACGATTTCCAATATAGTGAGTGTCCCCAACGCCAACCAGGCATCGGGGGCCACGATCCAATCAAACATTATGGTCAATTACCCAAACTTAAACGAATCTTAAACGAGCATTATAAACAGGTATAAAGGCCTGCGGGCAATGAAAATTGATTTAAACCAGGAAATGGCGGGCTAGCATCGGTCCGGTAAAGGTTTTTTTTAAATAAAAGCCGCGCGGCAAGGTCATGATCGGCTGGCCGAATTCGCCCGTGGCTTTGGTCAAGGCTCGACTATTGGCGCCTTTTGGCCGTAGCTGCAGCACCTCGCCATGATGGGCGGTAATGTGCTCAACCTCTCCCAGCACGATAAGATCCATCAGCTCTTCCCAATCGCGGCGCAGCAACTCCTCTTCCGCGGCGCTGGGGCTCCACAACAATGGCGACCCTATGCGCCGCCGGGATAGGGGGATCTCGCGCGCGCCTTCCACCGGAATCCAGAGTACCCGCGCCAATTTATACCTTACGTGGCTGGTTTCCCAGGTAACGCCGCTATTGCCGGTGAGCGGGGCGACGCAGACAAAGGTCGTTTCCAATGGCCAACCGGCGCTGTCTACCGGAATGGTTTTCAACTCCACGCCGATGGCGGCAAAATCCTGTTCCGGCTTACTACCGGCGCTGGCGCCGAGGTAACGTTCCAGCAATACGCCAATCCAGCCTTTGTCACGCTTAAGATTGGCTGGCGCCACCAGGCCGGCATGGGCCGCCAATTCGCCCAGGCAGTACCCGGCCAGCATGCGGGCGCGTGCCAACAGTTCGGTTTCATCGGCCGGCGGCGCCACAACGGTTGATACCTTGGGCAGGCTCATTGTCGAGGGCTCCTCTACTGTTTAAATAGTAATCTATGACGGTTAGCTCAAATTGTTTAAGCGTAATAAATTAATCCGGGCATAATAATAGCATGATTTAACACCCTTTTTTTTATGGCATCATGCTTTCCGTAACCGGACGGCGGCGGGTTGTGCACTAGAAGTCGGCAACAATGAACAGGATCTTACACCATGTTATCCACAGATCTATGGGATAACCTT
>JAATGH010000290.1 GCA_015654745.1 Enterobacterales bacterium | reverse complement strand
GTGGCGCGCCGGCGCATTCTCGGGCAGGTCATTATGGCGTTGATTTATCCTGCCGCGTTGCTGCTGCTCGGCGGGGGTCTGTTGGGGGTTAACACTACGCTGCTTATCCCCACGCTCAGCAAGCTGACCGCCCCGGATAGCTGGACCGGTGCCCTGGGCTTTATGAATCACGTCTCGGTCTTTACTGGGCAGTACGGCCTGCTGTCTACCGCGGTGTGTGTCGCGTTGACCACACTGGTGTTCTGGTCGTTGCCACGCTGGCGTGGTCGGCTGCGGCGTCTCGCCGACCGGCTGATGCCCTGGTCGGTGTACAAAGACCTGCAGGGCACCGTGTTCCTGATGAACATTGCCGCGCTTATCGGCGCCGGCGTGCCGGAGCTCAAGGCGCTCAAAATCCTTCATTCGTTCGGCTCTCCCTGGCTGCAAGAGCGGCTGGAGGCGGTTATCGACTGCGTAAATATGGGCGACGGGCTGGGTAAAGCGCTGCGCAACTGCGGTTATCAGTTTCCCAGTCAGGAAGCGGCGAACTACCTGTCGTTGCTCGGTAAAGGGGACGGCGCCTCCTTTCTTATCAGCCATTATGCTGACCGCTGGCTTGAGCAGGCGCTTAAACTGGTTGCCGCGCGCGCCAACGCGGCCAAAATTTTCTCTTTGCTCCTGATAATCACTTTCTTCTTACTCATGCTGGCCATGGTGATGCAAATTCAGGACATGGTTCAGTATTCACCTCATTAAGGAACTTGACATGTTACCTACCGTTTCGCCTCGTCGTTCGCCCCATCGGGGCTGGGCTATTATGGAGAATGGCACCATTGCCATACTGGTCGTCATCGTGGTTGCGGTGGTCGTGGGTATGCTGTGGGGACTCTGGGGTAAAAAGGACGTTGCCGTGGAAACCAGTAATATCCAGAGCATCGTGTCGTCTACCCGGGGGTATCTCAAGGGCAATGGCGGCTACAGCTTTACCAGCGGCACCACCATGACCGGGACGTTGATTCAAATAGGCGGTGTCCCTAAAGGCATGACCGTCCAGGGCGATTCGACCTCGGGCACGGCAACCTTGTGGAACAGCTGGGGCGGCCAAGTGGTGGTGGCCCCGGTGGCATCAAATGGCTTTAATAACGGGTTCTCCGTTACTTACCCGCAGATACCCCAGGACGCCTGCATCGCGATGGCCCAGCAGCTGGGCGCCGGCGCATTTTCGTCTATCACCATCAACAGCACGCAACACACCAATGGGATAGTAACCGCTGAGACCGCGGGTAAGGAATGTACCAAAAACAGCGGGACTACCGGCCAGAATACCCTGGTCTTTACGGTGAACGGTTAACCTGACATGGCGCGCGGATTGTTATTGCTGTTATGGGTGGTGTGCCGTCCGGCGGCCGCGTTTTGTTTTGACGCGGCCGGGGCGAAATATCATGTCGATCCTTTGCTGGTCAAGGCTATCGCTATCGGTGAAAGCAGTCTCAATCCTGCTGCCATCAACATCAACCGCGATAAATCGGCCCGGCGGGAAGTCAGCCGGGATTACGGGTTGATGCAGGTGAACTCCACGCATCTCCCCGAGCTCGTTCGTGACGGCGTCATCAAAGACAAAAGCGAACTGCTCACTCGGCCTTGTCTGAACGTACAAATTGGCACGCGGATTTTGGCGTCGCATTTTCAAGTGTGCGGTATCAGTTGGAATTGCCTGGGCTCGTATAACGCGGGCTTTCGCCAGGATCGGCATGAAACCCGCGAATCCTATGCCAACCGCACCTATGCCATTTATAAACGACTGCTCAAACAGGAGCGGTGGATTGTCCTGTGACGTTGATTACCCTGATCGGACCGTGGCAACTGGCGCTGCCGGTGTTTCTCACCGCCCTGGTGGTGCTGCGTAGCCAGATCCGCCCGGTTGCCGCACTGATGGTGGTTTACGGTCATCCTCAGCCAGCCAAGTCGGGAATGGCGACCGTAAAACGGCATAGCTGGCTGCATGCTGGCGCCATGACCCTGATTGTGATGCTGTCATCGACCGGCAGGCCGTTTGAGTGGGTGTCAGGTGCGCTGTTTGTGATTTTCGTTTTCAGGATGAGCCTGATAGACCGCCTGGCCGGCTGGTTGCCGAAGGAATTCACCGGGTGTTTTCTGCTGGCCGGCCTGCTTGTGGCGATCGGCAGGGGCGACCTGTTACACCCTGCGTTGACATCGCTGGGCCTGCTGTTGACCGGCTTGGCGGTGAGGACGGGGGGCGGTTTTTATGCGGATCGGGAGGTGTTGGGGCTTGGCGATGTCTGGCTGATGGTCGGACTCGGTGCCTGGCTGGACTTCCCGCTTGCCTTGTTCGCGCTGCTGAGCGGGGTTGTCGGTTTTATCCTCTGGCATGCCGGCGAGCGTGCGTCGTTGGGTGGCCCTTTGGGCCCCTGGCTGGGCTACGGCGCGCTGCTGGCCATGTCGGTCAGTATTGCTAATCCTCTTCTGGTGTGGTGAAAAATGTCCATTAATAATAAGCAGCCACACCGTGGCTGGGCGGTACTCAGTACGGGCGCCAGCCTGATTATCCTGGTGGTTGTCTCGGTCTGGGCGATGACGGTGTTCAATGATTATGTGTTGCAGCGCGGATGGCAGGTCACGGCGTCGCAGACCTCGCGCTTTAGGGCGGCGGTTAAAAACTACGTTGGCCGGTATTATGACACCCTGTTGGACTCGGCTGGCACCACGTCACCGGTGGTGGTGACGCCGGCCATGCTGAAAAACACCGGCTTTTTGGAGCCGGGCTTTAGTGAGACAACCTCCGACGGGCAAATGCTCCTGGCGGCAGTTACCCGCAATGCCATCAATACCGACCAGTTGCAGGGGTTGGTTATCACCCAAGGCGGCGTCGACCTCCCGTTCAAGGCGTTAAGGAATATCTCCGTCGATATTGAGGGGCTGGGGGGATATGTCTGGAACAGTGCCAATGTGACCGGCGCGATGGAAAGCTGGAGCGTGCCGCTGGCCAGTTTTGGCGTGAGCACCACCAGTGGACATATCGCTGCGTTGGTGCCCGCTGACGAACTGGGCGCGGCCCGGGAAGAAAGCGACCGCCTGTACCGCTTTTCGGTTACCGGCAAACCTGACCTGAACCGTATGCACACCAGTATCGATATGGGTGGCAACGATCTGAATAATACCAAGAGCGTTAACGCCCAGACGGGAACTTTTAGCGCTAACGTGAATGCGGCGAACGTCGCTGCCAGCAATGGTGTGACTGCCGGCGGTGATATCCGCAGTACCAACGGCTGGCTGATCTCACGCAACAGCAAAGGCTGGATGAACGAGACCTACGGCGGGGGGTTTTATATGTCCGACACCGACTGGGTACGCGCTATCAACAACAAAAATATTTATACCGGTGGTCAGGTGCGGGGAGGGAGCGTCAGGGCGGAGGGGCGGCTTTCGGTCGGAGAGTATTTACAGTTGGATGGACAGGCGTCTGCCGGTAATGGCTGTAGTCCTAATGGGTTGGTGGGGCGTGATGGCTCGGGAGCCATCCTGTCTTGTCAATCAGGAGTGTGGCAACCCACAGGTAATACTATTGCCTGTTTAAGTACGTCTAGTGGAAACCCAAGGCTGACCAATACCTGGATGCAAGTATATGGGGATAAATGGGGCGTAGAAGATGATATTCATATTCGATGCGATGGCAATGGCAACGTCTCTTACATTATTGGGACGGGGACAGCGCTACAATGACATAGGAATGGCTATTGAATCTTTGTTTTTTTTATCTCAAAACGGGAGCCTCGATTTCTAGGGCCGAATCCATGTTTTCCCATTCAGGCACCTATGGCGGTGGAATGGGGATTTTTTTGATGCGAGTCGGCGCTATTTTTTCCCGTGCACATTTCCGCTTAGCTGGATTAGTCGTTGCTCAATCTTAAAGTGTTCGTAGTAAGGTGCGACTAAATCTGACGGTCGGCTATGAACCAGGAGCGGACTTATCAGCCCCGGATAAGGGCTGTCATGCCACGATTAACACATTACCAGCTAAACTGTTTATTGAACTACGGGGTGCTGGCCAGTATGGCATAACAGTTACTGTCCGCATCAATACTGAACCCATTCTCAGGAAGTTGCTTTTCGGTAAGTTATAACACCAATAATCCCACCACCACCATCGCTAGGATGGTGAATACCGTCCATAACGTTCACTGATTCGAAATCAAACGGTGACACACCCTCTAAGCAAGCCACATTGATGCCAAACTGCTTAGGGTTAGATCTACGTTGATGGAAGGTATAGATTCCGCACTTAGAGCAAAAATAATGAGCGGCTTGCTTTGTATTGAAACGATATTCAGTCAAATATTCCTTTCCATCTAAAACCTTAACTCCCGATAGTTCCGCTGACACGGTTACCGCACCTCTCATACGACAAAAAGAGCAATTACATCTACGAACAGTATTGAAGCTATCTGACAACTCGACAGAGAAACGAACAGACCCACAGTGGCAACTCGCCAGGAATTTTTTAGACATAAAACACCAATATCCTCAAAAACCGTATTTATCAGTATTTACCAGAGTATTTCTCTGGTTCATCACCTGTCTTAGTCCAAAGCACTAAATGTCCGCGTTGGCACAGGCTGTGTGAAAACCCTGACCAAAAACTGACGTGCGCGCATTTACGCAAAATCTGAAATTGATCGACTGGTTAGTCGTAGAGCCGAATTTTACGTATGAGCGCGGTTTTCAGCTCTGTTTTTGGCAGTATCTGCGACCAAAAACGTTTTCACACAGCCTGGGCACTGAGCTGACTGTCAGATCTGATTGGACCCAGAGTAGCAAGGGTTTCAGATTAAGTCCGAGTCAGTACACCTTAACATGTCAAAAAATGAGCAATTACACAAATTCAAAACGGGGCATTTTTCCAGAAACGTCTTTCGTAGTGAAATATGCACATGTAAATTCAGCAATTAATTTTTCATTTCGAGTGTTGAGTTCTTGATCGTACCCTAGCCTATTTTTTTGCACCTTATGCTTCATTCAGCAGGCATAAGGAAAAGGCGCCATGTCCTTCACCCCCCCAGTGGACGAAACGCACGATGTTCCGACCGATAGCGGTTCAGCAACTACACGTCGTTCTCTCTTCTCGAAAAAATCCCCCGTTAACTGGGTGCTCTATCTCAAGCGAAGCCTTCAATTTTGTGGGGCAGTCAGTTTTTTTTGTGCCATTGGCATAGTGGTGTCGATATGGCATCAGGTTTCGGAATTGACCATCAGGGTCAATTCTATTGAGGCAGCTTTTCGCAGTGGTCAGTTCAGCCAGCTGCCGGCCTCGGTTGCCAACCTTGAAAAACAGGTGGCGGAGCAAGAGCAACGTTTCGCAGGGAAAAATGACGTCACTGCCGGTATGAAAACGTTGGCGGAACAGGTATCGGCCCAGGCAGATAAAAACCAGCAGCTCTCCCGAGAATTGACTGATGACCGCCAGGATATTTTGCGTCAGGAAGGCCAGTTGGCCACCTTGCAGTCAGATATTGACGGCGCTAAGACCCGTATTCAGGCATTGGTTGATCAGCGAGAGCGCACGGAAAAAGCAGCCCCAGTGAGTGCTCACACTTCTGCCGAAACCCCAAAGACCAACCGGTCATCCACAAAAAAATCCCTGCGGTCAGCCAGAATTGTGCCACCGGCTGCGCCGTTTATCCTGACCGGCATTGAGCGTCGCGGTGGGCAAACCTATGCCGTGGTGGCGCCAAAAGGAGCCACCTCCTTATCCGATATGCAGTTACTGGCCCCTGGCGATTCTGCCTGGGGCTGGACGCTTAGCAGCGCGCAGGGCAATGAAGCTCTTTTTTCCGTTAACGGTATTCAGCAGCGGCTTACCGCTCAGTAGAGGCTTTATATGAAAACCATCAGCCGTGGGTTCTTTTTTTGTTTACTGCTTGTCTCGGGTGCGGCGAGTGCCGAGGTGGCCAACAGCAGCACCAGTAACAGCGCTACGCTTCAAACCTTACAGGAAAAATCCACGCAACTTCAGTCTCGCCAGAGCGCTCAGCAGTGGGGTCTTAGCGATACCGAATGGCAAAAGTATCAGCAGCTGATGCAGGGTAAACGGGGTGTGCAGTCACCGGGGCTCGATCCGCTGACCACGCTCGGTGTGGAAAGTGATTCGTCCTCCGAGCGTCGTCGCTTGGCGGAACTGTGGGTGAAAGAGGAGTACCAGCGTACCGAAAAAGAGCTGGCGTTTCAGCGCGAGGTTAATGCCGCCTGGAGCCGCCTCTATCCCAATGCGTTATCCGTCAACATGGGTAATGCGGCCGGCATTGCCCACGATTCTAGCGACCGACTGGCCCTGTTTGTCCGTGAAAACTGCGCCCGCTGCGACGCTCGGCTGGCCGCCGTGCTAGCAGATAACCGGCCGGTGGATATTTACCTGGTAGGCAGTGACGGCAAAGACGACACGGTTCGTCAGTGGGCCGTCAGTCACAATATCCCGGTGGATCGGGTGAGAAGCCGACAGGTCACGCTGAACCACGATCGCGGTCTGTGGTTGCAATACGGTCAGGGGCAGATGCCGGTTATTTTGCAACAGGGAGAAAATGGATGGCACATTGCGGCATTCTAATCCGACTTTCTATGACCTTTATCCTTTGTGGCATCGGTCATGGAGTGATGGCGGCGAAAATGCATTCGTCCCCGCAGCCGATCCCGCAGGCGTATCGCCAGATTGCCGCCGAGGCGCGCGTGCCCGCCGAATCCCTGTACTCCCTGGCGTTGACCGAAAGTGCACTGCGCCTGTCGTTTGGTGAACGGCCGTGGCCCTGGACGCTGAACGTGGCGGGCAAAGGCTATCGCTACGCCACCCGTGAAGCCGCCTGGCTGGCGCTGCTGACGTTCGTGCGGACCGTACCGCTCAAACGCATTGACGTGGGCATTGCCCAGGTCAATCTGGGCTGGAATGGTCATCTGTTCCCGTCCTTCTATGATGCCTTTGAGCCCTATACCAACCTGCGTGTCGCCGCTCGCATTCTTCGTACCTGTTATGACGCCAGGCCCGGCAGTTGGATAACCGCTGCCGGTTGTTACCACCATCCGGCAGGGGGCAAAGCCGCCGCCACTTATATCGCCATTGTCCGCCGCAAACTCGACACCCTTGCGCCTCACTCCGCCGAAGGTAGGTCAAGCGCCGTGGCACTGGCCAGCAATCAACTCACCTGGATCGAGCCCAAATGAAAAAAACCTTGGTAGTGTTGTTGTTTACCGTTGTGACGCTGACCTCCATAGCCAGCTACGGTGCCCTGACGGTGGTAGGCGATCTCGGTGGTGAATCTACCGCGCCGTTTTTCGATGCGATCAATGCGTTGCCTGGAGAATTTTCGCCGCCTGAGTCGTTGTCCCCCTCGACGACGCCGGCGGAGGTTACGGTAGCGTCCGCACTGCCGGTGATTACCCCAGAGCTGACGCCGGGGCCGGTGGCTGCACGAGCGCTCAATCTGCCGGGTATGCCGCCGGTGTTTATTGTCGGTGATGATGACTTGTCCAGGCAGTGGCTGCTGCGCCGTGCCGCTGAGCTGACGCACCTGGGCGCCACGGGATTTGTGGTTAACGTCGCCGACTTGGGGCGCTTGCAAAGCCTGAAAGCGCTTTTTCCCGGCGCGGAAATGGCACCGGTGAGCGGCAGCGATCTGGCGCGCCGGCTGCAGCTGGCGCATTACCCGTTGCTTATCACTGCTAAGGGGCTGGCACAGTGATCGGGACTGAACTTGCCGGTGAACTCCTGCGTGCCCTTGGCCAACGCTCGCCTTGGTTATGGTTCAGCTTTCTTCTGTTACCGGCGTTTTTATATTGTTTATCGGCGACATTCACCACCGCCAGCCAGCGGCGGCATCGTCGCTATCAGCGTCAGGCGGTTCGTGTGCTGAGTAGACTGCCGAAGTTAAACAGTGATGCGGCGCGCATCATCTACCTGCGTAAGGTCAATCCGTATGTGTTTGAAGAGGTACTGTTGACGGCATTCCTACGCCAAGGAAATCGTATCAAGCGCAACGCCAGTTACAGCGGGGACGGCGGAAAAGACGGCCAGGTTTGGATTAACGGCCAATGTTGGTTGATCCAGGCGAAGCGCTTTGCGGCCACTATCCAAGCGCAGCATGTGCGGGACTTTGGGGCGTTGGTTCGCCAGGAACACTGCCGTGGATTCTTTGTCCATACTGGCCGGACCGGCGACGTCAGCCGCGATGTGCTGGGTGCCTACCCGGAAATTGCGCTATTAAGCGGCGGCCGGTTGTTAAAACTTCTTGCCGGTGATGCCGGCTGGCAAACGGGGGACCGATGAGCGATCGTTATGTGATGGAAGCGCTGTTACGCCCGGCGGTGGAGCTGTACACGGCGGTCACGGCCTGGAGCGCGACCTATATTTGCTTGACCGCCCCCTGGGCGCTGGCGTTGGCTCCGTCCGTCAGTTGGGTCACCGCCGCCGGATTTGGTGTGCTGGCTTTTATTCGCACCCGCCAGGGGCTGCGTATTCTGCACTACCGGCGCAATATTCGCCGTCTCCCTCGTTATGAATTAAGCAGCCGGCAGATCCCGGTCAGCCAGCGGTACCTGTTCTTGGGCCGTGGCTTTCAATGGACGCAAAAACACACCCAGCGTCTGCTGGAGGCCCGCCGCCCGGAGACGGAACAATATGTCCAGCCTACTGTTATCTATCGTTTGGCCCGTGACCTGGAGAAACGGCTGGAGTACAGCCAGCCCTGGTTGTGCAAGGTGCTGCAGGCCGACACGTTGTTTAATCCGGTACGCCCGCTGCCCCCGGTTGGTGGCAGTCCGGTTTATCACGGCGTTGAACCCGACGAACGTGACGTACTGTATGATCTCGGTGAACGTGTAGGGCACACGCTGGTTATCGGTACTACCCGCGTGGGCAAAACCCGCCTGGCGGAGGTCCTGGTCACTCAGGATATCCGGCGCGGGGATGTGACGGTGATGTTCGATCCCAAAGGAGATGCCGACCTGTTGAAACGCATGTGGGCGGAAGCACGGCGTGCCGGCCGGGAAAATGAATTTTACGTATTTCACCTTGGATGGCCGGATATTAGCGCACGCTACAACGCCATCGGGCGCTTTAGCCGTATCTCCGAGGTGGCGTCGCGGGTGGCGGGCCAACTGTCGGGCGAAGGCAATTCTGCCGCATTTCGCGAGTTTGCCTGGCGCTTTGTGAACATCATCACCCGGGCGCTGGTCGCGCTGGGTCAACGTCCTGATTACGGTCTTATCCTGCGTTACGTCACCAATATCGGTGAACTGTATGAGACCTATGTGGAGAATCTGCTGACGGTCCGCGCACCTCAACTTTGGGAGCGGGTCCAGAGTGTGCTGAGCTCCGGCATGCTGAAAGAAAAAGACCTGCCGCGCAATATGCAGGGGCAGGCCAACGCGATGAAGGTCTGGGCCATTGAGATGGTACTGAGCAGCGATGAGGGTAAACAACTATGGGATCCGGTGCTGGACGGCCTGCGCAGCGCCGTTCGTTATGACCGCACCTATTTTGACAAGATCGTCGCCTCCCTGTTGCCGCTGTTGGAAAAGCTGACCACCGGCAAAACGGCGGCACTGCTGGCGCCTGATTACAGCGACATGGAGGATGCCCGGCCGATTTTTGACTGGCAGGAGGTGATCCGCAAAAAGGGCATCGTCTATGTCGGCCTCGATGCGCTATCCGACGCGGAGGTGGCGTCGGCCGTGGGTAACAGCATGTTTGCCGACCTGGTGTCGGTCGCCGGCCATATCTATAAATTTGGGCTTCATGATGAAACCGGCGCCACCTCGCAAAAGAAGGTGCCGATTAACCTGCACTGCGATGAATTTAACGAGCTGATGGGGGATGAGTTTATCCCGCTCATCAACAAAGGCGGCGGGGCGGGGATCCAGGTCACGGCCTATACCCAGACGCTGTCTGATATCGAGGCACGGGTGGGCAGCCGCGCCAAAGCCAATCAGGTGGTGGGGAACTTTAACTCCCTTATTATGCTAAGGGTGCGAGAGAACAGCACGGCTGAACTGCTGACCAGCCAGTTACCGGAAGTGGATGTGTATAACAAAACGCTGACCTCGGGCGTGACCGACATATCCCGTCCGGGCGAGGGAACCGATTTTAACAGTAACGTGCAGGATCAGGTCAGTCTGGCCAGGATGCCCATGATAACCCCGGCGGACATCATCAACCTGCCCAAAGGCCAGGCGTTTGCCCTGCTCGAAGGGGGCCGCTTATGGAAAATTCGTATGCCCCTACCGGGAAGCGGTAATGACCCGCTGATGCCTGAAAGTATTGGTCGCATTGCCGAGTATATGCAGCAAAATTACCGCACCGGCGAGACCTGGTGGACCGGTAGCGCGTTGCCCTCGGATGCCCTGCCGGCATCGATCTTTAATGCTGTCGGATCGGAGGCGTAATGGCTGAGGAAAAAACGCCGCCCAGACAACCTACTGCGCCCCCAAAGCAGCCCGGGCTATTTATGTCGCTGTTCTGGCACCTGCCGTGGAAAATCATCGGCATTCTATTCGCGTCGCTGTTGGTCAGCCTGCTGATTGAATATGCCGGCATGACATTCCTTTGGGCCACCGAAGGGGCAGAACACAGCCGGCAGGTGATGCTGACGGAAAGCGGCTACCTGTCAGCAGGTTTTACCCGCAGTCTGTTAATGTCAGAGCCGGTCAAGGTGATAAGTTATTGGGTGCATCAGACTTACCAGTGGCTGTTTGTGGACAGCGGTTTTATCCGTTGGCTGAATGAGGCTC
The DNA here is from genome assembly GCA_015654745.1 of Enterobacterales bacterium. Classification (GTDB taxonomy): domain Bacteria; phylum Pseudomonadota; class Gammaproteobacteria; order Enterobacterales; family Enterobacteriaceae; genus Acerihabitans. The sequence continues at coordinate 11,900 of JAATGH010000290.1, read as the reverse complement.
GGCAGATGCGGCCACAGGCGGGTGCGGCTCAGGCGCTTAACCGTATTGGCGGTTGGCTGGCTATGGCGCTATGGGACTATCTGCAGGCGACGGTATATGTGACGGTGATTTTTGCCATTCGCGTGGCCATCCTGGTGCTGTCTATCCCATTATTTGTGTTGGTCAGCATCACCGGTATTGTCGATGGCTTGGTACGCAGGGATTTGCGCCGCTATGGCGCCGGTTATGAGTCCAGCTTTGTTTATCATCATGCCAAACGTTTTGTGAAGCCCGCCATGTATGGCCCCTGCATGCTGTATCTGGCATGGCCGACGGCGGTGTGGCCGAATCTGTTGCTGCTGCCTGCTGCGGTAATGCTGGGAGTGGTACTGTCGGTGGTGACGGGGGCGTTTAAAAAGTACTTGTGATGGCTTTTTTTTAATTCCATCATGTGTATATTATGTCTTTGTAAGGCCGATTTTGAGTACATTTCAACTGTTATGACGCATTATCCAGGCTCTTCGAAGAAGGCGGTGCCCCGGCGGAGCACATCGACCACTACCGTGAAATGGCGGTGAAAACAGTGCTGCGCTATATCGACCCGTAGCCATAACGTGCCATCGTCAAGCGAGATACAGCCGCTGCTGCTTCCAGTATTCGATGCCGCCTAAAATACTGTCCACCCTAAGCCACGCTCTGGCAATCAGAATCTGCAAATGCGGGGCGTTCAGGACGCTGACGATCTGCGAGCTTTCGGTTAACAGCCGCACGATATACGTCACAACATAGTCTCCCGAATCGAGATATCCCCTGCGCCGCTGCCTTTCTTTCAGCACGCTTTGGATGCCCTTAGGCCAGCGACGCCGCAGCGCGGAAAGCAGGATATTGACGTAATTAATATTTGCCAGCGCCAGGTCTGCGATGCGGTCTTCCTCACGGGCAGTACTGCGTTCAATAAGATAAAAACCGCGTATTGCAGGGCCGAGCGGGGTATGAAAAATCGGCGGACTGCTCTCGCGGTATAGTAAATTCCAGACCTCGTCGAAGGAAAAGACCTCTTCATCGTAAAACAGGGTGGCCAGGCGAATGGACTGCATTTCCGTCCTCCCCTGCAGATACAAAGGCAGTTTTTCATTCTCAAGCTTCATGAAACACTGACAGAAAATGGTGCAGATCTTTTCGCTAAGGCGCCGCAAAGGTTTGCTCTGCCAGAGTCGCCATCGCTGCCGCCGTTCAGCGATATCGAGCAGGCAGGCAAAAGCGTCGATTTGCTCATCGAATGAGGGTCTGCGGCGGCTCCTTAAGTACTGAGCGAGATAAAATAAGAGTGCTTTTGCAGGTTTCCCTTTTGCGCGAATAAGGCCTGTGCGGTTGACTTTTCTGGCTTCTTCGAGCGGGTTTTTTAGATAGCTTTGCATCCATAGCGCCCCGGCAATAAACCCGCGGGAGTAGTAAATCTCAGCTTCAAAAGGTGTCAACAAATCGTCGTTCTCCAGCAGGCGCTTCAAATAGCGGAGCTGCTCCTCGGCCAGTTGGCCAAGCCCGATCGAACTGGCCAGTCGGGTACCGGTAAGGTACTTTTCTTTCTCCGTTGGGGTGTAATATTCTGCTAGGGCAGTTCGCCACCAGTCGCTACCGTCTCCTGCATCGGCCAACGTCTTACGGGAAATTCCCAGCAGGGCGGTCAGCACCTCTGGCGTTGGCCCGTACTGAACCTTCATACCGCCAAACGCTCCCAGCCAGTAGACTCTCGGCTCGCGATTCTCCTGCTCACTCAGCTGCCAGAACTCTTCCTCCTCTTTCGGATGGTGGTCAATCCATACCAACCGGGTCGCGCGATCCCCGTTCCAGCGCTCGCGGATCCAGTGATTAATGTCGAAATGGTCGGTGCCACTGTAACCCGCGACCACCATTAAATCGGCCTGATTTGTAACCTGTTCGAGCAGCGTTTTGAACGCTTCCGGCAGCCCGTGCTCCAGGTCTGCAAGCGTTGCGCCAAGCCCAGCGCAGCCGTGCTCTATGGTGCCGTGCACTTTGATGATGCCCCAGTCTTCGCCGTATTCCCGATGCAGGATGTCAAAGGTTTTGGTATCAGGGTCGATAACGTGCACAGGGATCTGATGACGGCCAGCCTGTTCGATGCAGTTATCAAAATTGGTGGTAATACACCAGCTGCGCTGCTTAATCAGGTAATCGGCAATAAGGTGGTGATTCGCATTCGGGGGACGCCGGGAAAAGATGCGCAGCAGTTCGCGCGCGGCACCGCTACGCTCGACGCCTTCAACGGTTGAAGGTTCAAACGCTTTATCAAGCACGTGTTCCAGCCGCGGCAGGCTTCGCCCCATCCACTGCTTACATTGGCTAAACACCGTTTTAATTTCGGAGGCCGCGCGGCTGTCAAGCAAATGGTCGAGCAGCGCTTCCGTTAGTGCGTCTCCGCCGGGTAGCCGCGTGGGGGACTCTATGGAAATCCCCGCCCCAACCATCAACACAACCTTGCCTGGGCAGGGCCGTTCGGGCGTGAACCCCTTCCAGCCAAACCACCAGTCGTCCATCTCCATTGTTTTCTCTCCGGCCCGCGCAGAAGTGTTATTAATGCCTTAATTATCCTGGTAATTCAAACCAAACCGCCAAAAGAGTGTAAGTAACATGCAATTAAATTGTGTGATATTTACATTACTTCATGAGGACGACAACTAAGACTCAAAACGCGCTGCTGCCTGATACCCAGCTTTGCTTTGCGCTTTATTCCACACCCCATACGGTGAACAAGCTGTACCCTCAACTGCTGGCAGCACCTGGGCTGAACTACCCGCTTTACCCGGGGCTAAACAATGAAGTGGATATGCTTTTTGCCATGAAAGCGGGAAATTTCAATTTTGGTTTTCACCCGGAACGCCGACGGACAATGCTACGGTGGAATCCTTTAACGATCGGTTACTGCAAGAGTTCCTGAACGAGAACTGGTTCATGTCACTGGGCGATGCCCGGTGCCCGGTGCAAAATCGAGGCATGGAGAGTATTTTATAACCAGAGCCGACCCCATTCGTCCCTGGGATGGCAAACGCCGGTGGAATATGCCCGAAAATCTGCCGGATCGGAGCAAAATGGCAGATCAAACGAACCTGCAATTTCCAATAATGAGCGGAGCTAATTAGGGGTTCGGGTCATTCCCTGTCGATTTAGCAATTGGTTTTGGACCAGGTTTAAGACCCATGATAGTTATCCTTTAGAGGTTTAAGAGGGAAGCCCTCTACATCGATATATTGGGTGTTGTGAAAATTATCAATGAGGCGATCAACTTTCCAATGATTAGCTCGCTATTGTGTGAGCAATGTCCGTTCTTGGCACTATTCTGACTGTCAGATCAGATCGGCCCCAGAGTAGCAAGGGTGTCAGATTCCCTCAGTAATCACACTTATCCACTTTAGTGTTTTCAATTTTTTGCCTCGATGCTCGCTATTAATTTTCACCCCGCCATAAACAGTTTCCTACTGCTCTCCCCGCCCGGTTGCGTCAGTCTTTACCCGCACCGTTAATCACGACAGGAGAGCGCCATGCGCCTATCCCCCGGACTCTGGGTCTTGCTGCTGACCGCAGCCGGCACATTCCACGCCCAGGCATCCGAAAAAGATGAACTTGCACTGGTGATGCGCCAGCTTGACCAGGTACAGGCCGGTCTTGACCGCGCCCGTGTGGTGGCCAACCAAAATGGCCAGGATGTCCGGTTTTATTTCGATTACCTCAGCGCCACGCGTGATATCACCACCATGAAACAGGGCATTGAGCGCTATCTGGAGCCGTCCCGCGCCCAGCCGACGCTACCTATGTCGGTGACCGGACAATACCGCGAGGAGGGCCGCTGATGTCCATGACCAGTGCCCAGCAGTCTGCGTGGAATGCCGGCGTCGGCGGCAATGCTGCGCCGGCGGATCTTAACCTGCTGATCCTCGGCTGCTTGTTTGGCTGCCTGCTGTTATTTGCCGCCTGGTCGCTGCTCCAGGCGTATCGCGGCGTGAAAAACAAAACGGTTCGAATGGATACCTTGGCCGAGACCGCCATTCGTCTGGTTCTGCTGATCCTCCTGTCTCTTTTCTTCTACGCACACTGATTTTAACAAGGACCCGATGATGAAAATTATCAATGCCATTCGCCTTACCACCGATCGCCTCACCCATCTGGCGGTACTGGGTACGTTGTATGCCGGCAGCGCCTGGGCAGATTTGCCCGCTATTGAACAGCCTTCCAGCGGTGGCGGCGGTGGGGTGATCAATACCTTCAAAGGCTATATCAAAGACGGTTTCGCCTTGGGCGGATTGCTGCTGGCCGCTGCCGGTTTCATTGTTGTGGCGCTGGCGGCGTTGTCTTCGTTCCATGATGTGCGCGAGGGCAAGGCCAAATGGTCTCACTTTGTCACCTTTGTCCTGGTGGGCGCCATTCTTCTGGTGATCATCATCTGGTTGGCCAACAAAGCCCTGGATATCTTCTGAGGAGGATTTATGGCGGTGATCGACTTCCTCCCCGATCGTCTGAATGTGCCTCCGGTGGTGTATCGCGGTTTTACCACCGGCGAGCTGGGCTTGGCCGCCGGCATAGGCGCATTGCTGGGTATCCCGTGCGGTATTCCGCTGGCGTTTATTCCGGGCGTCGGCTGGGTGGCCATCCCCACCTGCATGTTGATATTGCCGCTACTGTTGGTGTTTGTCGGCGGCAAATGGATTAGCAGTTTTAAACGCGGCAAACCTGAGAACTACGTCTGGCGACGTCTGGAGGAGCTGCGCGCCCGGATCGGACTCACCGACGGCCTAATTATTACCAGCCGGGCCTGGGCGCTCAAACGTTCGCGCCCGATTCACTACGGAGGCGGGGCATGAGCCGTTATCGTAACGCGGTCAGCGCCCGCGACAATCACATCTTCACGCTGCGCGCCGCCTGCGGCGTGCTGTTGCTGTTGTTGGTGCTCACGCTGGCCGGCTGGATGCAGGCGCCGCGCAGTTTGACGATTCATAACCCGCCGGATTTGCGCTCAGGCAGCACCCGTGAGTGGTGGAAGGTGCCGCCGTCCACGGTATACAGCTTTGCGTTCTACATCTTTCAGCAGCTCAATGCCTGGCCGAAAAACGGTGAAGTGGACTATCCGGCCAAAATTGCCCAGATGAGCCCTTATCTCACGCCAGCCTGCCAGGATTTCCTCAACAAAGACGCGGAGTTTCGTACTAATAACGGCGAGCTCAAAGATCGCGTGCGGGTGGTGTATGAAATTCCTCGGCGAGGCTACAGCAGTAAAAGCGTGGACATCAAATCGGATAACGAATGGGTGGCGCGACTGGATCTGGTGGCGGATGAGTATTACCACACTGAACCCGTTAAACGCGCCATGGTGCGCTACCCGGTAAAAGTGATCCGCTGGGAAGGCGATCCGGAGCGCAATCCTTTTGGTCTGGCCATTGACTGCTATGCCAGCGTGCCGCAACGGCTGGAAGCGGCACCGATTCAGGCGCCGGAGAAAAAATCGGGGGTATTCCAGTGAAACGACACCTTATCCTGGCCACGGCACTGATGGCGATATCGGGCGTGGCCGGCGCCGTCGAGTTAATGAAGTGGGAGCGCATTCCCCTGCAGATCCCGTTAAACGTCGGGCAGGAGCGGATTGTATTTGTCGATAAAAACGTGCGCGTGGGATTTCCGCCGACCCTGAACGGCAAGCTGCGGGTGCAAAGCAGCGGTGGTGCGGTGTATATGGATGCGAATGAGGCGTTCCCGGTGACCCGCCTACAGTTGCAGAATAAGGAGAATGGCGAAATTCTTCTGCTGGACGTCAGCGCCACGCCCGGCAAAACGACGCGCGAGCCAGTCCAGGTGGTGTATGAGGGGGAGGTGTCTTCCGCTTCCGCCAGCGACAATACCCGGATAAGCGGCAGTCATAGCAGTAGCCAGACATCGACCTCACCAGGTGAAACCCCGTCCGAGCGCCGTAAACCGGCAAAACTCAACGCCCCGTTGCCGGTGGTGCTGACGCGTTATGCCGCGCAGAGCCTGTATGGTCCACTGCGCACGGTCGAAGCCGTGCCGGGGATATCCAGCGTGGCGCTAAAACTGCCCTCGCGCATCACCACGCTGTATCCCGCCGCGTCGGTCGCGGTCAGTCCGCTGGCGGGCTGGAGTCTTAATGGTTACGGCGTGATCGCGCTGCAGGTGCGTAATACCTCGGCGACAAAAGTCATCCTCGATCCGCGTGAGCTGCAGGGACAGTTTGTTTCGGCCACCTTTCAGCACCGCTGGCTGGGCAATGCCGGCACGCCGGAGGATACCACGGTGCTGTATTTGGTCACCGAAGGGCGGCCAGATAGCGCCTTTTTGCCGGAACCAATGCCGGCCACGGTAAAAGCCACCCAGACGCGGAGATCCAAGAAATGAAGATGAAATCCAATGCGCTGGTAAAACTTCTGGTTCCGCTGGCACTGCTGGGTACCGTGCTTATCGGCGTGAAAGCCTGCTCACCGAGCAGCGAAAAATCCAAGACCCCGACCAAAGCCGGTAACGTGCTTGCCGAGTTGTCACCGGAAGATCTCAAATCGATGGGCATTGAAGGGGACACGCCGCAGGATACGTTGCGCACGCTGGTCGGCAGCCTGAAAACGGTCACGTCGCGCCAGAATCAGCTTGATGCCGACAACAAGACGCTGGCGGAAGAGAATAAGAATCTTAAGCAGACCAACCAGAATGTGGATGAACGCATCAACCAGGCCGTGGCCTCCTCACAGTCTCAGGCCAATAAAGAACAAGGCCAGCTTAAGGGACAGGTTCAAGAGCTGACATCCCAGGTGGGCAGCCTGTTGCAGCGTCTCAAAGATAACGGTGACCACGGGGGGAGTGCCGGCGCAGGAAATGCCGGCGGCCCGGGCAGTGATATTCCGGTGGGCCTTGGCCTGGAGGGCGGCGGAGCCGGTTACGGTACCCCCTCATCCGCAGGCGATGGCCTGTTATGGGTGGAGCCCAAGGACGGCGTGGCGGTGGACGCCAGCGGCAAACCCATAGGTGCGGGAAACGGCAACAGCGCCAGCGGATTTAACTTTGCCACCTCCTTTTTGGAAGATAACGCCGTCACTCGCCAGAAAGCGGAACTGGTCAATAAAACCGGCGGCGGCCAGACCCTGAGCGGCAATAATGCGGCAGAGGGACCGGTCGACCCGGTCTATACCCTGCCAGAAAACGCCACCTTGATTGGCAGTCGGGCCATGACGGCCCTGCTGGGGCGCGTGCCTGTGGATGGCAAAGTGATCGACCCCTATCCGTTCAAGGTGCTGATTGGCAGGGACAACCTGACCGCCAACGGTATCGACCTGCCGGACGTGCAGGGCGCGGTGGTGTCGGGGACCGCCACCGGTGACTGGACCTTGTCGTGTGTGCGTGGTTCGGTAACCAGTATCACCTTTGTGTTCACGGACGGTACGGTGCGCACCTTGCCGCGCCCGACCGGGCAAACCGAAAGCAGTGGTAACCAGGGAAGCGGTAACAGCGGCAGCATCGGCTGGTTATCCGATGAGAACGGTATCCCGTGCCTGTCGGGGGAACGCAAATCAAACGCCTCCACTTATTTACCCACCTTGTTTGCCTTGTCCGCCGGCAGCGCGGCCGGCGATGCCCTGGCACAAAACCAAAATACCTCCCAGACCAACGGCTATGGCGGCGTGACCTCAACGTTCACCGGCGACGCCGGTCAGGCGGTGCTGGGTAAAGCGGTATCGGGCGGCATGAAAGAAACCGTGGATTGGGTCAAGGCGCGTTATGGCCAGACCTTCGATGCGATTTACGTGCCGCCGGGTATGAAGGTGGCCGTGCATATTACCCGCCAGCTGGCGATCGATTATGAAGAAAAAGGTCGCAAGGTGAAAAACGACTTTAGCCTGAGCCAGGCCGGGACCGGGTTGGATTGAGGATCGCGGGACGAATGACGCAACTGATTCCCGTCTCCGCGCAGGCATTGTTTCGGTCATTTCTCTTGCGACAGATAACGCCCTGGCAATCCGTATGGCGCCCGCCGCCCGTGGCAGAGCCTGATTGGCAGACTCTCAGCGCCACCCTGTACTCCGCGATACTGGAGCCCATGTGGTGGTGTTGCCGGGGGCCGAAACCGGTGACCTTTTTGCAAAAAGGCTCACTGTTCTGGTTGGTCAAGCTGACGCAAGACCCCACTCCGGTAGCAGGACGCCTGTGGGTTGCGTCGGTGAAATCACGCTATCAGCTGTTAACCGGGGAGCCGCTGTTAGCTGATATCGATGCATTCCTGCTGCGGTGTTTTTTGGATTTTTCCGCGATTGATGCGTTTTATAAAACAGGAGGTTGCGTAAATGAGCAAGACTAAAAATGGCCTGCTCTGTGTCGGTTTACTGATATTGCTGAGCGGCTGCAGTACCCGTAAAGAGGAGATGCTGCCGCCGGGCGACAGCACGATGTTGGAGCTGTGGAATAACGGCGCCTCCACGACCCACACCGCCAATGAAGGGCGGGCCACGTTACGTCGCACGTTGACCGATCGCGAGCGGGCCACCGCCGGGCAGGTGGCGGAAAGCTATAGCCGCACCGAGCAAAATGAGATCCAGCAGACGTTTCCGCGCCTGCCGAATCCGGACATGGTGATGTACGTTTATCCCCATATTGCCGACGGCAATACGCCGGTGCCTGGCTATAGCACCGTATTCCCCTTCTACAGCCAGGTGCAGTATGCCCTGCCGGGTGAACGCACGGAGGACTTATAATGTTTTCGCTGTTTCGTCCCAAAAACGAATCTCTGGATAAACACCTGGCCGGTAGCGGCCCGTTTGCCGTTGACGGCCATGAGCCGCTCAGTCGTGAAGGACGGTTTACTCACGCCGATGAAGCAAAAACCTACGCAACGACGTACTCGATTATCGACTACATGCCCTGGGGTGAGTACCTCAAGGCGGAGCAGTGCCTGTTGCTGGATGATGGCCTGTCGGTGGGTGCCGTCTATAACGTGATCCCGGTGGGGACGGAAGGGCGTCCGGCCGAACGCCTGGAAGAGATCCGCGATGTGGTGGAAGATGCGCTGCAGGACAGTTTGCCGGAGCTCGACGGCCACCAGTGGGTGGTGCAGTTCTACTGTCAGGATGACCCCGACGTCACGGCGTATATGGATAACCTGCGCGGTTATATCAAACCCTGGGCGCAGGCAACACCGTTTACCCAGGCCTGGCTGGCGGAAACGGAGCGCCATATGAAAAGTATCTCGGTGGAGCAGGGCCTGTTTGAGGACAAAATTGTCACCGGCGCCCCATGGCGTGGCCAGACTCGCCGCACCCGTTTGGTAATTTACCGATACGTGGAAAAACACGGCCGTGATCCGCTGCCGCCGGCGGTGATGCTAAACCAGGTCTGCGATCGCCTGACCTCGGCGCTGGCCGGCGCCGGCATCCGCTGCGAACGGCAGAATGGCGAGCAAATTCACAGCTGGCTGCTGCGCTGGTTTAATCCCAAACCCGATTGGGTCGCGCCGGAGGTGTTGTATCGCGCCGCCCGTCACGATGATGGTGAGCCGGATACGTTGCCGATCCTCAATGACTTTAGCGAAACGCTGTGGTTTACCCGCCCGCGTAGCGACGCTGAGCGCGGGGTGTGGTGGTTTGACAACGTGGCGCACAAGGCGGTGCCGGTGGAGCGTCTGCGTCGGGCACCGCAGACCGGCCATCTGACCGGGGAGGTCAGGCGTGGGGAAAATATCAATACCCTGATGGATTTGATGCCGGAAGGCACCATGATCGCGATGACGCTGGTCGTGCAGCCGCAGGACGTCCTGGAGGAGGAGTTTAACCGCCTCGGGCGCAACGCCATGGGCGAAAATATCGAGTCCACCCGCGCCCGCGAAGATGCCCATAAAGCGCGTGAGTACCTGGGCGAACGCCACAAACTCTATCGGGCCGCGTTGACCTTTTTGATTAAAGCACCGGATCTGGATGCGCTGGATAGACGCTATCTGGATATCAGCGCCAAGCTACTGAATGCCGGGTTGCAGCCGGTCAATCCTGAGCACGATGTGGCACCGTTAAACGGCTATTTACGGGCATTGCCGATGTGTTTTAACCCTGATATCGATAAAAATAACTGGTACAGCCGGCTGACGTTTGTGCAGCATTTTGCCTGCCTACTGCCGGTGTTTGGTCGTGATACCGGCACGGGTAATCCGGGCTTTTCTTTTTTTAACCGTGGTGGCGCACCGCTGACCTTCGACCCGCTTAACAAAAATGATCGCACCCAGAACGCGCACCTGCTGCTATTCGGGCCGACCGGCTCAGGCAAATCCGCCACGCTATGCAGTTCGTTGTCCCAACTGATGGCGGTTCATCGGCCACGGCTGTTTCTGTTGGAAGCCGGTAACTCCTTTGGCCTGTTTGCCGACTACTGTGAGTCGCTGGGCCTGAGCGTGAATAAAATCAGCGTCAAACCGGGAAGAGGGGTGTCGCTGGCGCCGTTTTCCGATGCGCACCTGCTGCTGCAGGCCTCGCCCGACCAACTGGTGACGGATGAAGCGGCCCTACCGGAGATTGACGAAGACAGCGGGGAAGGGGATGAGGACGATGAAAAGCGCGATATCCTGGGCGAAATGGAGATTGCCGCCCGCCTGATGGTCACCGGCGGGGAAGCGGCTGAAGAGGCCCGCATGACCCGCGCCGATCGCGGTATGCTGCGTGAAGCCATACTGGCGGCCGCCAGGCTCTCTTATGAACAGCAGCGCCAGATGCTACCGGAAGATCTGATGCGCGCGCTGGAAAATATTGCACGGGATATTAGCAAAGATGCGGACGGGCGTGAACGCAGGACCGCCAGCCGGCGCGCCCGGGCGGAAGAGATGTCGGAAGCGCTGAGTATGTTTACCGAAGGGTTTGAAGGGGAACTGTTCAACCGTCCTGGGACGCCCTGGCCGGAGGCCGACGTGACGCTTATCGACCTCGGCACGCTAGCCAGGGAAGGGTATGAGGCGCAGATGGCGGTGGCGGTGATTGCCCTGGTCAATACCGTCAATAATATCGCCGAACGTGACCAGTACCTCGATCGTGAAATCAATATGGTGATCGACGAGGCCCATATCGTGACCACTAATCCGCTGTTGTCGCCGTATATGACCAAAGTGGTCAAGATGTGGCGCAAATTGGGCGCCTGGCTGTGGCTGGCCACGCAGAACCTGGCTGACTATCCCCTGACGGCAGAAAAAATGCTCAATATGGCGGAGTGGTGGTTATGCCTGACCATGCCGCCGGATGAGGTCGAACAGATATCCCGTTTCAAAAAGCTGACCGACGAACAGAAAGCCATGCTGCTCTCGGCTACCAAACTTCCGCGCTGCTACACCGAGGGCGTGGTGCTGGCCAAACGGGTGGAAGCGCTGTTCAGGGCGGTACCGCCAAGCCTGTACCTGGCGCTGGGCATGACTGAGAAAGAAGAAAAAGCCGAGCGCCGGCAACTGATGAATGAGTACAACTGCAGTGAACTGGAGGCGGCGTTCCATGTGGCGCGCAAGCTCGATAAGGCACGGGGCATTATGACTGAGATGAGGCCAACATGAGACGACTGGTTATGTCACCACCTAAGGTAGTCAATGATAACGAGGTGAGCCTGGCCGTGGTGTTTGATGTACCCCCGCAAGGAGAAGCACATATCGGGGAAAGCGACCACCGCCAGGTAAAAAAACTCTGTGATGAGATTCGTCGCCGTCTGAAGCCTCCGGTTATGTTGGCTGCCCGACCGCACCGGGTCGGCACGCGCAACTGCCTGTCGGTCCATCTCAGTGATAACGTCGGCAAAACGCTGGATTTGCTGATCACCCTCACCGGCAACACGGTCTGGCCCGATGAAGAGGAGTATGCCAAGGGCGCCCGCTGGTATATCAACCTGCCTGATGCCAC
>JAATGH010000044.1 GCA_015654745.1 Enterobacterales bacterium | reverse complement strand
GTCGTTAGCTCAGTTGGTAGAGCAGTTGACTCTTAATCAATTGGTCGCAGGTTCGAACCCTGCACGACCCACCAACAAAACAACGTGTTAACCTGCCTGTTTTAATTCCTCAAAAATATCTTGCGTCGTATTTGTGTTTCAATATGGAAATATCCCGTCTATTAGCTCCGTAAGTAGCTCCGAATGCCCAGTCAAAGATTGGATGAAAATTGCGCACATCTTTCCAGCGCTTACGTTGATTCCCACCTATACATTTATCCCGTGCAGATAATGGCTAAGCCGTAAGTTATCTAGCTACTGGTCAATTATGAAATTGATAATTCTCTTTTTATGCTTGTGCTAAGTTGGGCGTGGATCTGATTTTATTGATTATGCCGCCGCCCTTGCATCAACGCACCTTGCAATCACTGTCAAGATACCTAATGTCGAGCCGGAACGCGGCATCAGGGTGCCTATCCTTATGCGTTGAAGATATTGGCGGTGACACTGCTCGTATCAGGATATGTTTGTCTTGCCAGATGCCAGATGCCAAACGTAGCCAAAATAACGGCTAGCTTTGTCCAGATAGACATTCTTGGCGACGTGATCATCGTCGAATTGTTCTTAAGATTTGACGCCGGTTTTGTTAATGTTCACGGTTGCTGATAACGCCAACAACATGACCAACGACGATAATGGATTTCTACGGGTGGGGCGCGTACTCAACGGATGAAAGGAGACGACTTTGCTTTGTGAACATAAAGCCGGATGGGGTAGCAAACGGCATCCGGCAAGGTTTTTACAATTTTTGCCGACTAGCAGGCGTTATTTACGCTTGTTGTCATGGGCTTTTGGATTTTGTTCTTTGTCGTGTCCCGATTTAGCTTGTACGGGTTGGTGTTTACCCTCACCAGCGGCAGTTGCGTGAGCGTCATTTTTGCCGTTTTTAGACTCTGCTGATTGGGTGTTAACACTGTTTTTACTTGAATTCTCACCAGGTTTCTTGGACATACCTATTCCTTAACCATAGATAACTGCTATCTGTCACTTCGCAATGAGTGACCTGGTAGATACTGCTCTTTTGCCGGCTCAAAAATATGGATGTAGATCAATTTTTACCGTTATTACGTTCTTATCTACCTCTTTCACAGGCGTAGGAACATTTGAACGATCCGTAAGCCATCGATAGATCCACACTTTGTTAGTTGATTTAGAAGTAACTTGTTGAATTATTTTATATTTTTACTGAAATTATTCTATTTTTCGCACATCAGCAGACCGGGCCGACTGCGTCAAAAGATAGCTTGCATAGCCTGGTCGATAACTTTACAATAATAAAGATTAATAAAAAATAATAACTTTAAATCCTTTTTTTTCAGAAAGTTACGACATTATGGTGGTGCCTAGGTTATTTCCAGGTACGTAATATTCCTTCTGACCGATAAGCTTTCAGATGACAAATCATAACAGCCGTATTATTAATGATAAATCACTTATTACTGAAGGTATTACCTCCAAGGTTGACCGCTGGCGCATGGGTATCAATGCCGCGCTGCTTGAATCCAATTTTTCGCGCTACCAGGCAGAGCATTTACGCTGGACCGTAGAGGCACACCATTTTGATGTGTTTATTTGTGGGCGACTACAGTCCACTGCGCAAAGCTTGATTAATTTCCCACATAAATACGACAATTTGAACGATCATTTCATTTTAATGGTGGTTGTGGCTGGTGGGATTGAAGGTAAAGCGGGACGCTTAGATATTAACCTTTCACCTGGTGATGTTATTATTTTGGATGTCCTGCAGCCAATAAAAATGAATCTTATTGAAAGCAGGGTAGGGAACTATATCGATGTACTTTATATGGCGATCCCTCGGGCATTATTATTTGAAGTTGATAATAGCTGTCAATTGCATGGCAAAATAATCTACCAAAAGGATTTCCTTAGCAAGATGATTGCATCAAATATGGCCTCGCTTTTAAGCCATAGTGCTAATTTTAGTGATAGCGAAGTCAATAAAGTTGCCCGGCCGATCATTGATCTCGTGATCTCGGCAATACGCTCCTCCCATGCCCCCATACAGCCGATTATGATGGATACGAAGCTGCATATGATCACCCGGGTATGTGATTTTATTCAAGAAAATTTACGGGTCGCCGCATTGGGCTCCGAACTGATATGTCAAAAATTTGGCCTTTCCCGTTCTTCGCTCTACCGATTGTTCGAGCCCTTCGGCGGTATCATTGCTCATATCCGTAAAAAACGCGTGGTGGCCGCGACCAGAATGTTACTTAAGCCGCAATATCGGCAATGGAAAGTGGCTGAGATTGCTTATTATTGGCAGTTTGAACCAGCTGCGTTTAATCGTCTGTTTATTGCCACTTATGGCCTAACGCCCAACCAGGCCCGTAGGGAACAGCATGAGCTATGGGCATTGGAAAATATGAATGAATCTCAAGTGGTTTGGTTAAGTTCATTATAAAACGGCTTCGGGAAGGGTGAACCATCAGGTCGATAAAACCAAGGGAGCATAAGGTCCATGCTCCCCCGCGTGATACGTTTTTAAAGCAAATTCAGGGCTTGGTCGAAGAACCGCAAGAACAGGTAATCAAACTGCTGCAGGTGCAATCTCCCACATTTTGTGGGCTTCCTTTGGGGACGGGTTCAGAAGTATGCCGCGGTTCAACACAGCCGCTGAGGCTGGATACAACTAAAGCAACAATCATCCCAAAAAATACCTTACTCATTATATTCTCCCGCCATTTTTATTGATTATAGCGTGTTTTTTATTGCATAAAGTATAATTTTGCTCGACAGTTCGATATGAAATTATGATTGCTGTCAACCTACGCTGTTTCAATTCAAACCATGACCCATCCGGTCAGGGAATAACTGTATATTCTCAAAAAAAAGCCTAAAAAACAACCACAAGGGCGCTAAATAATGCCTTAAGTATGAGATTCATTCATCGGTCAACTTAGCAGAAAAGGATGGGGAGTTTACTATGGGCAGGTTTCGGAACCATACCGTGGCGTGTGGCAGGGAGCGGCTTTGCCACGGTATGAGCCGGCTATGCTGGCCTTTTACTGCCTATAGGCGAACGTAATCTGCTTAATGGTATTACTAAAAACTTCCGCCTGGGCGGGATCTTCCAGTTCGGTGATATATTTTTCCATTTTGATAATCACCTTTCCCGCGTCAGCTTGACCCATAGCCTTTAAAATCAGCGTCACCATGGCCTTCATACAGTTCAGTTCCTGCGCCAGCACTGCCGCGTCCTTATCGGTGGAAAATTCAACTTTGCCCATTGGGCCTCCTCGTCGCTCAATCATTGTGTTAGTCGTTTGGCTACCTGAGTAACCGTAACAGCTAGTTTCCGGCTGATTATAACAGATTCTGCTCAGATATTTAGCGAAACCCGTTTAACAACGAGCAATGCGGTGTGTTGTTTAATGTCAAAAAACGATTTACCTGTCCAATGAAGAAGTGAACAGAGCGGATGCGATTAATTATAGGTGAATGGCAATATACATATGCAGGCTTAATGCGTAAAAATCGAAGTAATAAGTAATTAATGTTTGTTGATGAAAAAATTTTTACTAAAAATGATTCATTATAATAAACCAGCGCGTGAGGCTCCCCGCAACGTACTGTTTTAAATCATCAATTTCCGCCGACATCAATGATCAAATTTTAAGCAATGTGTTGGAGGGTTATTGCAATAATTTTAACTTTTGTAGATAGCAGGTACTTCGGTAAAACAGTATGGAATATTGAGAAATTCTCTTGCGGAGGATTCGTTGATCTGTCTAAAATGAGTCACTTAGGGTGCGCTGCTGACATTTTTTAGTATTAACGGATTTCTGTATTCATTATTTACTTAAAAAGCAGTAATATTACGTTATGAATTTTGATTCAGATTACATCACTCCCTCTTTTTGGAGATTTTCTCTTTGATTAGCGTTTTTCTTGTTGATGACCACGAATTGGTGCGTGCAGGGATTCGGCGCATTCTTGAAGATATCAAAGGTTTTAAGGTTGTTGGAGAGGCGCAGTGTGGCGAAGATGCGGTAAAATGGTGCCGTAGCAATTGTGTCAATGTGGTGTTGATGGACATGAGCATGCCGGGTATCGGCGGGCTTGAGGCCACGCGTAAAATTGTACGCTTTTCTCCCGATATCAAAGTTATCATGCTCACCATTTACACCGAAAATCCTTTGCCTGCCAAGGTTATGCAGGCGGGTGCGGCCGGCTACCTCAGCAAAGCGGCCGCGCCCCAGGAGGTTATTTGTGCCATTCGTTCGGTCAATGCCGGCAAGCGCTACATTGCGTCTGATATTGCGCAGCAAATGGCGTTAAGCCAACTCGAACCGCAAACTGAGACGCCTTTTGAATGTTTGTCCCAACGCGAATTACAGATTATGCTGATGATCACCAAGGGCCAAAAAGTGAATGAGATTTCCGAGCAACTCAATTTGAGCCCTAAGACGGTGAACAGTTACCGTTATCGCATGTTTAGTAAACTAAACATTAACGGTGATGTCGAGTTAACCCATCTGGCCATCCGTCATGGGTTGTTCAATGCGGAGAATGTATTAAGCAGTGACTGATAGCTTCAATCCAGCGGAATTTCTTAAAACCGTGACCAGCCAGCCTGGCGTGTATCGCATGTATGATGCGTCGGACACGGTTATCTATGTCGGTAAAGCAAAAGACCTGAAAAAACGTCTGGCGAGCTACTTTCGCCTACAGGTATCCAGTAGAAAAACGGAAGCGTTGGTCAAAAGCATTGCCCAAATCGATGTGACTATCACTCATACTGAAACCGAAGCATTATTGCTAGAGCACAATTATATCAAGCTATTCCAGCCGCGATATAATGTTTTGCTGCGCGATGATAAATCCTATCCGTTGATTTTCCTCAGCGGCGACCGGCATCCCCGCTTGAGCTTCCATCGTGGCGCCAAGCATGCAAAAGGTGAATATTTCGGTCCTTTCCCCAATGGGTATGCGGTGCGAGAAACGCTTGCGCTGCTGCAAAAATTGTTTCCTATACGCCAGTGCGAGGACAGCGTCTACCGCAACCGCTCTCGTCCCTGCCTGCAATACCAGATAGGGCGTTGCCTTGGTCCATGCGTCAAGGGGCTCGTCAGCGACGAAGCCTATCAGCATCAGGTCGATTATGTGCGCCTGTTTTTATCCGGTAAGGATCAGCAGGTTCTCAACCAACTGGTTGAACGCATGGAGTTGGCCAGCAGAGCGCTGAATTTTGAAGAGGCGGCGCGCGCGCGCGATCAAATCCAGGCGGTGAGAAGGGTAACCGAAAAACAGTTTGTTTCCGGCGACAACGAGGATTTGGACGTTATAGGCGTGGCATTCGACGCTGGCATGGCATGCGTGCATGTCCTGTTTATTCGTCAGGGCAAGGTATTGGGTAGCCGCAGTTATTTTCCTAAAGTCCCCCAGGGGACGGAACTGGCCGAAGTCGTGCAGACTTTCGTCGGACAGTTCTACCTCCAGGGTAGCCAAATGCGCACGCTGCCCGGTGAGATTCTGCTTGATTTCTCCCTACCGGAAAAGGATCTTTTGGCGGAATCCTTAAGTGAGCAGGCTGGCAGAAAAGTGCAGATACAGGCTCATCCCCGCGGGGATCGGGCGCGTTATCTGAAGCTTGCGCGCACCAACGCCTCAACGGCATTGATCACCAAATTGTCACAGCAATCGACAATCCATCAACGTCTTGCGGCACTTGCCGAGCTACTGGGTCTGCCTGCCATTCGGCGTATGGAGTGTTTTGATATCAGCCATACCATGGGCGAGCAGACCATCGCTTCTTGCGTGGTCTTTGATGCCAATGGGCCGGTACGCGCGGAATATCGCCGGTTCAATATTGAAGGCATCACGCCAGGGGATGATTACGCGGCCATGACCCAAGTGCTTCGACGCCGCTATGGCAAAGCGCTTGAAGAATCAAAAATTCCGGATGTGGTCATCATTGATGGCGGTAAAGGCCAATTGGGTATGGCTATCGATGTCTTTTCACAATTGGACGTGCCTTGGGACAAATCACATGTGCTGCTGTTGGGCGTTGCCAAAGGCGCCGACCGCAAGGCTGGCCTGGAGACGCTGTTTTTTAAGGCGCACGGCGAGGGCGTTTCGTTACCCGCGGACTCACCTGCCTTGCATGTAATCCAGCATATTCGCGATGATTCACATAACCATGCCATCACCGGACATCGAAATAACCTGACGGCCCGGCTGGCATTTTTGAAGGCCCAAGGCAGTTGGCATTGCACCCGCCATGGTTCCATGAAGCAGGCTGGAGAACAGGCGCCGCTTTCCATTGACATCGATGTGCCGGTAAAGCCACGCCAGCGGCGTCCCAGCGTCGGCCGTAAAGAGAGCGTCCGCGGCAGCGTGGCGGTTGATGAGATCTGTCAGCCAAATAGGCGATATTCCTCGGCCCGCTTTGGGCTGCGCTTTTGCT
>JAATGH010000171.1 GCA_015654745.1 Enterobacterales bacterium | reverse complement strand
TCGGTGGGGATAATCTCGCCCTGCCAATACAGCTGCGCGGCCACCTGCCCGGCCAGTTGGCGGTAAAGTTCGGTGAATTCGCTGTCCGGGCGGCTGACCACCGTCGGCTCGCCCCGGTCGAGGTCTTCCCGCAGGCTGATATGCAGCGGCAGTTGCCCCAGCAGCGCGCAGTGGAACTGCTCGGCCAGGCGTTGCGCCCCGCCGGTGCCGAAGATATCCTCCAGATGGCCGCAGTGGCTGCAAATATGCACGCTCATATTTTCCACGATGCCCAGCACCGGCACGCCGACCTTCTCGAACATCACAATGCCTTTGCGGGCGTCGGCCAGGGCAATATCCTGGGGTGTGGTCACCACCAGGGCGCCGGTGACCGGAATGTTCTGCGCCAGGGTCAGCTGGATATCACCGGTACCCGGAGGCATGTCCAGCACCAGATAATCCAGTTCCGGCCAGAGGGTATCGTTGAGCAGCTGCAGCAGCGCCTTGCTGGCCATCGGGCCGCGCCATACCATGGCGTTATCGTCCGTCACCATATAACCGATAGAGTTGGTCGCCAGCCCATGGGCCATAATCGGCGCCATGTGCTGGCCGTCCGGTGAGGTGGGCCGCTCATGGGTGGTGCCAAGCATGGCGGGGATCGAGGGTCCGTAGATATCGGCGTCCAATAGGCCGACGCGCGCGCCCTCGGCCGCCAGCGCCAGCGCCAGGTTGACCGCCGTGCTGGATTTACCGACGCCGCCTTTACCTGACGTGACGGCAATCAGGTTGCGCACGCTTTTGACCCCGGGCAGATCTTTAACCCGGCGCAGGGTGGCGATATTGTGGGTCAAGCGCCAGTCTATGGCCTTGGCACCGGTAACCCGCAGCAGGTCGGCGCTGGCGGCTTCTTTTAATTCTTCGAACGCGCTGGACCAGGCAAACGGCATCGTCAGCTCAATATGCAGCGCGCCGTCTAGCAGCGCGCAGTGGGTCAACGCCTTGATCTCGTTGAGGTCGCGCTTGAGGGTGGGGTGTTTAAACATCGCCAACGCCTGCCTGACCTGGGCATGCAGGACGTCTGGGGTGGACTGTTCGGGTGATGGAGGATTCATCCCGGCTCCTTATTTTGTCTTCTTAGAGTTGAAAACCGATGCGCCTAGCATAACAGAACTGCCCGAGCTTGTTTACGTGGGGTATCGCTATCGGTTAACATCAAACCTTTATTTCATCTGATAAAAGCATTTTCCCAACATGACTCAAGTCGCGAAAAAATTATTGGTAACCTGTGCGTTACCCTATGCTAACGGTTCAATCCATCTCGGCCATATGCTGGAGCATATTCAGGCGGATATTTGGGTCCGTTTTCAGCGAATGCGCGGCAATCAGGTTTATTTCATTTGTGCCGATGACGCCCACGGCACCCCGATCATGCTTAAAGCCCAGCAGCTTGGCGTCGCGCCGGAGCAGATGATCGCTGAAATGAACCATGAGCATCAGCAGGATTTTGCCGGTTTCGGCGTCAGCTATGACAATTACCACTCGACCCATAGCGAGGAGAATCGGGAGTTGTCGACGCTGATTTATTATCGGTTGAAACAAAACGGCTTGATTAAAACCCGCACCATTTCACAGCTGTTCGATCCGGAAAAGCAGATGTTTTTGCCGGATCGGTTTGTCAAGGGCACCTGCCCGAAGTGCAAATCGCCCGATCAGTATGGCGATAACTGCGAAGTGTGCGGCGCAACCTACAGTCCCACCGATTTGATCGACCCTAAATCGGCGGTTTCCGGCGCCACGCCGGTGATGAAGGAATCCGAACACTTCTTCTTCGACCTGCCCGCCTTTAGCGATATGTTGAAAGCCTGGACCCGTTCCGGCGCGCTGCAGGAACAGGTGGCCAACAAGATGCAGGAATGGTTTGAGTCCGGCCTGCAGCAGTGGGATATTTCGCGCGATGCGCCCTACTTTGGCTTCGAGGTTCCGGATGCGCCGGGCAAATATTTTTACGTCTGGCTGGACGCGCCCATCGGTTATATGGGGTCGTTCAAGAACCTGTGCGATAAGCGCGGCGATATAAACTTCGACGACTACTGGCGGGTCGGTTCCGACGCCGAGCTGTACCATTTTATCGGCAAGGATATCGTCTATTTCCATAGCCTGTTCTGGCCGGCCATGCTGGAAGGCAGCAATTTCCGCAAGCCGACCAATTTGTTCGTGCATGGTTATGTGACGGTCAACGGCGCCAAGATGTCCAAATCCCGCGGCACCTTTATCAAGGCCAGCACCTACCTCAAGCACCTGGATGCGGATTGCCTGCGTTACTACTATGCCGCCAAGCTGTCCTCGCATATTGATGATATCGATTTGAACCTGGAAGATTTTATCCAGCGGGTGAATACGGATATCGTGAATAAAGTGGTTAACCTGGCCTCGCGCAATGCCGGTTTTATTGCCAAGCGTTTTGACGGACGCCTGGCCGATTCGCTGGCCGATCCGGTGCTGTATAAAACCTTTACCGATGCTGCCGTTACCATCGCGCAGGCGTATCAAAACCGCGAATCGGGCAAAGCCATTCGCGAGATTATGGCGCTGGCCGATCTGGCCAACCGCTATGTGGATGAGCAGGCTCCCTGGGTGGTGGCTAAACAGGAAGACGCCGAACGGCGGTTGCAGGGCATCTGCTCGATGGGCATCAACCTGTTCCGGGTGCTGATGACCTATCTCAAGCCGGTGTTACCGACGTTGGCGGCCCGCGCCGAGGCTTTCCTTAACGTCACGCTGGAATGGGATACCCTCGACGCACCGCTGCTTGATCATCAGGTCGCGACCTTTAAGGCCTTGTTTAACCGTATCGATCCGGCCCATGTGGAAAACATGGTCAACGAGTCGAAAGAGGAGGCCGCCGCCGCCGTCAAACCGGCTGCCGGCGCACTGGCCGATGAGCCGCTGCTGGCAACCATCGATTTTGATGATTTTGCCAAAGTGGATATGCGTATCGCCCTGATCAAAACCGCCGAGCTGGTGGAAGGATCGGATAAGCTGCTCAAGCTGACGTTGGATATCGGCGGCGAAACGCGCCAGGTATTCTCGGGTATCCGCGCGGCCTATCCCGATCCGCAGGAGTTGGAAGGCCGCCTGACGGTGATGGTGGCCAACCTGGCGCCGCGTAAGATGCGTTTCGGCGTCTCCCAGGGCATGGTGCTGGCGGCCGGCCCCGGCGGCAACGATATTTTCCTGCTGAGCCCGGACGCCGGCGCGTTACCCGGCATGGCGGTTAAATAGCGGGCGGTCACGCTCAGGCCAATCTGTCTGGAGCGGATTTGAGCAGCGCTGGCGCGGGTCCTAACGGTGAACCTCAGGGATGGGGTTCATTACTCTCAACGGCTTACGTCAATAAGCGGCCGGGGTGAGCGAGGACAACGCTGCATGAACACATTGGAACGCGTCCTATCGCGGTCCCGCTAAGGGCGAGGCCCGTGGATGTGGCGGGTATGTATGGCTAACGCATCTGCGGCGGGCAGTATCACGGGCATTGCGTTGTCGATAAACAATTAAGCTGTGACTATGATAAAAGGATTTCCCCCGGCTATCCGGGCGTTATTAGTGACCTCGCTGGTGTTGACGATCGGCCGGGGATTGACCCTGCCCTTTATCGCCATCTATCTTGCCCAACAACGCCATTTTGCGCCGGAGCGTATCGGCATGGTGCTGGGCGCCAGCCTGACGCTGGGGATTGTGTTTAGCCTCTACGGCGGCTATTTGGTGGACCGCTTTAATAAACGCGGTTTGATCCTCTGCGCCATGGCGGCCTTTGCCTTGTCGTTTTTCCTGCTGCCGTTCAGCGCGGGCATCGTCTCAATGATATTGCTGCTGGCGCTGATTAACTCCGCGTACTCACTCTATTCCATCACGCTGAAGGCCAGCATTGCCGAGTGGCTGACGGTGGAACGGCGGATCCAGGCGTTTTCCGCTAATTACACGCTGGTGAACGTCGGCTGGGCCATAGGCCCGCCGCTTAGCGTGGCGTTGGCCCATACAAGTTCGGTGCTGCCATTTTACTTATCCGGCCTGTTGGCCGCCGCCGCGACGCTGGCGCTGGCCGGCCTGTTGCCGCGCTATGGTCATCCCCCGCTGGCCATCACCCAAGAAGATCCCAGCACGGAAAAAGTCAATTTCCGTCAAACGCTGGCCATCCTGCGCCGGGATAAACGCCTGATCTATTTTACCTTGGGCGGAGCTTTGGGCAGTCTAGTGGTAAGCCAATTCGCCAGCTGTATTTCCCAATATCTGATCGTGGCGTTTGATTCCAATTTTGCCTACCGGGTAGTGGGGATTATCCTGCCGGTAAATGCCGGGATGGTTATCACGCTGCAATATTTCGTTACGCGGAATATCCGGCGTGAAACCCTGATGCATTGGCTGTTGGCCGGCAGCCTGTTTTTTATTATCGGCCTGGCGGGTTGTATCCTGGCACATCATTCCATCGCCTACTGGATGATCGCGATAGCCATTTTTTCACTGGGGGAGATTATTATCATCCCGGTGGAGTACCTGTTTATCGATTTTATCGCCCCCCCGCACCTTAAGGGCAGCTATTACGGGATGCAAAACCTGGGCAGCCTCGGCGGCGCCGCCAATCCGCTGGTTACCGGGCTCAGCCTGGCCTATACGCCGCCGGCAACGTTGTTCTACCTGCTGATGGGCGCCACCGCGGTAAGCCTGTGGCTGTTTCATCGCGGTTTTAATAAACCGCTGCCGGCCAGCGCCCAGACGGTTGAACAGTAGCGCGGTTGCTGGTCACGTCAGGATTTCAATCATAAGCCGGCCCTGGGAGACGGTGACGCTAACCGTCTGGCCGATGGCAAAACCCGACTCGGCCAACCATTTTCCGCCGAGGTTCAAGGCGGGAGAAGGTTGCCCCTTTCCGCCGTTTGGCACATACCCCACGGTGTACCTGCGTACGGTTTTGCCGGCGATCGCCGCCGTGCGGTCGGTACCGGCGTCAAGTTTATTCATGATAACCTCCCTGTATAACGGGTTATTATAAGGCACTTGCCGTCAACGCCACGCCAATCGTATTGACGAGGTTAATGAGAACAGGTCTTAAGCACCGTTGAATATTATCCGCTGACAATAATAAAATCGACACCAAGACGACGAAAAGAATTCATCCAAACCATGGAGCTAATTTATTAGGATAGGCGCCAGTTTTAAGCTGACTGATTATTTACCATATTATTGAGTTTTAATTATATACCCTAAATAATTCAAGCCGCAGGGAGGCAACGCACCTGCGGCGCTAAGCATGGCGGGTGGATGCGGTTAAATCACCCCGCTTCTGCGCAATGCTCCCCGGATTTTTTCTTTGATTTCTTCGGTCAGCGGCGACGCCGGTCTGAGCGAGTTTACCGAAATATCCACCCCCGTCAGCCTGATGGCATATTTCACTACGTTGTAAAAAGGCACATCGTAGTTATAAAGTTCCGGAATAAAGGACAGGCGTTGCTGCAGTTTTATCGCCTCGCCGTAATCCTGACGCAGCCAGGCTTGGTAGATGCCGCAGGTCAGCTGCGGAGCAAAATTGGCGCTGGC
>JAATGH010000048.1 GCA_015654745.1 Enterobacterales bacterium | reverse complement strand
CTTATCGAAGCTGTCGTTCGGGATTTTATGGCGAAAAAAATATTACAAAGAATCGATCTGGCTTATCCTCTGGAGACGATTGGGGATAAGTTGACCCAACGGCGGGTAACGGAAACTGCCGACGATGCGCAGGAAGATAATGGACTGATGCTTGAAGTTTGGAAAGAAGCTCGCAGAAAGAAAAATATCGCTAAAATAGTGCGGGCAGCCGAGGGGAAATTTTATGATCAATTCAGTAGAACCCTACAAAAACACTTTGCTTTTCTTTCAGAGGACGATGCTCAGGCGCGGGCTGAAATAATAGCGGTGCTCTATGAGGGGAGCTATTTATGCAGAGGAATGGCGGATAATACCAACGAATTTTTTTTGAAGCCTTTATATCAAAATATCATTAATGGCTTGTTTTCCATCCGCAATATTGATCAGCGTTGAGTGAGAGTCGTTTGCTCTTTTATATTCTAATAATAAAAAATTATTATTGGTATCAATATTGTGAATCGTTATTAACCATTAACAAAGAAAAATAATTGTATGCTGCAAAAAAATGTAATTATTGATCTGGTAACCTGGTTAGAGAGTCATTTGACAGCATCTTTATCTCTGGAGAGCATTGCGGGGAAAAGCGGTTATACTAAGTGGCATCTTCAGCGACTATTCAAACAGTATACGGGCTATAGCGTGGTCAAATATATCCAGGTACGGCGATTAACTAAAGCTGCGTTTGAAATGCGTTTTACGAATATTACGATACTTGATCTGGCGTTAAAAAGTAATTTTACCTCTAATCAGACTTTTTCCCGTGCTTTTAAGGATCGATTTGATCTTTCGCCCTATCTTTATCGCCATGCCGAATCGTGGGATTTTAAAAATCTATGCCCACCATTTAATAAATTATTGCTTGTGCCACCGATAAAGTCCCAAGTTAAGATATTACCTGAAATGAAATTGATAGGCTTGGAAAAAAACTTATTTAGTTCACTAGATGATTATATTAACAATTGGGGGCATGTGGCATGTCGCCTCTGGCAAAAATTTGAAAAACAGATAAATCCAATGCCTGATAAAGCCTATGGTATAAAAAAAATACAACCTGACGGAAGTGACGGTAACCTCCATTATATTATTGCTGTAGAGTCCGCCCAGCAATTTAATATCGACCATTTGTTTAAAAAAATGGTTATACCAGGAGGGCAATATCTTTGTTTTGAGTATCAAGGTCCGGACAGTGCCTTGCATGATTATGTCATTTATCTTTATGAATGTTATCTACCTCTAAGCGGTTTTACGCGCCGTCATGGGGATGATATCGAGACTTTTTATCACAGGCGACAAAATGAACGAATTTCTGAATTTATTACTTGCGATTATTATATTCCTGTATAAATGTCAATGTAATAAACATTCAGGGCATCCATAAACATTGAGACGGCCTAAACTTGACGCTAGCGGAAGAACAGGAGACCTTTCTGCTCAAGGACGAAGCGGGTGGTCTGATTCAGGTCAAGAGCCCGAAGCCCGGCCGGGCTGACTTGGGCGATCTCCTGGAAGTCTCGTTCTTTATTTTTCTGGTTTACCCGCGGCGGTGAAATAGGTTTCACCTGTGCCATCACGCCATTTCAATGACAATCTTGCCAAACGGGCCGCGATCGAGATGTTCGAGCGCCGCGGAAAGCTCGGCGAAAGGATACCGCGTATCGATCGTTGGTTTGAGTTTCATCTGGTCAACGGCGCGCACCAGGTCCTCTAACGCGCGTCGATGGCCGGTGCCGATGCCTTGTATCGTGACATCTTTGAGCATCAACGGCATGACGGGCGTTGTTACCTCGAAGCCTTCCAGCGCGCCGATTTGAGAAATGCGTCCACCGACCGCCACCGTTTGTACGGCCTGGCCCAGATGAGAGCCGCCGACCAATTCGAGGATGTGATCGACACCTCGATCGTCGGTAAGTCTTAGCACCGTTTCAACCCAATCGCCGATACTACGGTCAATCGCGTGGTCAGCGCCCAGCGCCACCGCCCGAGCCAGTTTGCCGGCGCTTCCGGAGACAATGACCTCGGCGCCGTACGCCTTGGCAATCTGGATACCAAACAAGGCGACGCCGCCCGTACCTTCAACCAACACCCTTTGGCCGGCATGTACACCTCCCCGTTCGACCAGCGCAAACCACGCGGTTAGCCCCGCGCAAGGTAAGGTACTGGCCTCGGCGTGGCCCAGCGTTGCCGGCGCGCGCACCAACCAGGCTTCCGGGAGGGCAACGTACTCCGCCAGCACTCCCGGATAATATCCCCCCAGGGTACGGTAGGATGGCGTGCGCGCATCACCGGGCCGGACGCCGTCAATCCAGTCCGGGGTAAATGTGGAAATGACACGCTCGTCGATGCCAAAACGGGTAGCGGCTTCACCGAGCGCCACTACCGTACCCGAGAGGTCGGAACCGGGAGTGAAGGGGAAATCAAGCGCCAAGCCCCGGCCGCTCTCGATCACCATCTTGTCGCGATAATTGAGCGACACGGCCGCCACGTTAACCAGCACCTCGCCGCGTCTGGGCTCGGGACGGGGGACTTCCCTCAGTGCCAGATGGCCCCGACCCATGGCGTCCATCTCCCAGCGTTTCATCATCGTTGTCATCGTTTACTCCCGTTGCGTTTTGCCGAAACGGCGTCTCTTGATCGTGCCGCTTGAGACGCTGTTTGATTATTCAACCCGCAATCTAGCACGCTAGATTGTATATGATAATGCGCTATAATTGGCACAGACTATTGAATGGGATACAACTATATGAAAGGCACGGAATTCTCCGAGCTGACCGCCTTTATGGCGGTCGCGGAGGACAGGAGCTTTCGGCGTGCCGCCGAGCGGCTTGGCCTGTCGCCCTCGGCGCTCAGTCATACCATTAAATCGCTTGAGGAACGCTTGGGCGCGAGGTTGCTCAACCGCACGACGCGAAGTGTCGCGCCTACACAAGCCGGCCAGGAGGTATTCAATCGTTTGCGCCCCGCCATCGCCGATATGGAAGCCGCCGTTCGGGACGTGGGCGCCTATCAGGTACAGCCGAGGGGGGTGGTGCGCATCAATCTGCCGCGCGTTGCCGCCCGTCTGGTCATCACGCCAATATTGGCGAATTTTTGCCGGCAATATCCCGGTGTTCGACTCGATCTGGTGATTGATGACAGTATCACCGACGTTGTGGCCGAGGGTTTTGATGCGGGAATTCGATCGGGAGAACTGGTGCAGCAGGATATGGTGGCGGTCAGGTTGACGCCGGACCTGAGAATGGCGGTCGTGGGTTCACCCGCCTATTTTGCCGGGCATCCATTACCCCAGACGCCATTGGATATTCGCGATCATGACTGCATTACCTATCGCTGGAGCGAGACGGGAGCGCTGTTTCGCTGGCACTTCGACGGTCCCGAGGGATCAATGGATGTTAGCGTGACCAGCAGCGTCACCGCCAACGATACGGATCTGCTGCTGGCCGCGGCGCTGCAAGGCGTTGGGTTGGCTTTTCTTCCCGAGAGTTTCATCGCCGGCCACATCAATCGTGGCGAGCTCGTTCACGTGCTACAGACCTGGTGCCAGCCTTTTGCGGGATTCTATCTCTATTATCCCAATAAGCCCCATATGCCCGCGGCGCTCAGGGTCTTCATCGACTATGTCAAACTGCCGATTTTACCGCTGGTTGACGGCCGTTGATATTCGCCATGGCTATCCGTCTCATGGCATCATTTACTGCTAAATATCAGCTTTAAATCGAGTAAAAAAATAGCCGGGAATGTTCTGTGGCAACCACGCTGAAAAGACACCGGCAAAAACGATAGCCGTTTTCGGGTTGCTGAGGTGAGTAAACAAGCCAAAAATATAGGCCCGCCACAATGAGATCCTGGCCGTGTTGTTCTACGCCAGTGCTTGCAATGGCCTGCGGGCCGAGCGCAAAATTTTTTGCCGCAAGGAAGAGCAGATAAACCCCATCCAGGATTTTCAATAGCCAAAAAGCCAAGGGAACCGCGCTAAACAGGGTATGTAAACCGAGTAAGGCAATCACGGAAAAGAGAAAAGCGCCCGAACCACTGCTAAACCGCGCCGCTGCGGGCGGGCTGACGCAACGCGCTGATTAACAATGCGGTAACGCAAATTGACGCCATAAACGCCACCACAAACGTCGTGAAAATCCCCATGCTGAGGATCAACCCGCTGATAATCAGATAGAAAATGATAACTCCCACCGCGCTCACCGCGTTGCCCCTGACTAATCCCATCATCTCTTTCCTGCCGCCATGAACATGGGCGAAGAGGGTCAGCGGCCAGGCAATAACCGGGACAGGCGAAAGCAGGCCGCTTACCTGCGGACCAAGCGCGTGTGCTGAGGAAGTGATGGCAACCAGCAACGTGGTTGCCGCCAGCATGCGTAGCGGAATATCCCAATAGGGCGTCACCCTTTGACTTATTTCACCCTGCACGTTTCGAGTAAGCCAGATAATCGTCGCGATAATTATCATGCTGATGAGGATCGACAGCGGCAGTGAACGCGACAACATCATCATAAAGGATGTAAAGCCGAAAATGGACAGCGAGCATAGGCATGCTGGCCAAATGGAAAAACGGCGGCTAAGCAGTAGATAACCCAGATAAGTCACTAGTACCGCGGCCAGGCCTGCTAAGGCAGAGGAAGCCGACTTGGCCGCGAAGGCGGGCCCTTGTTCTATCGACAGAAAAATCGCTATCGGACCCGATGTTAGCGGCATACCTGAAAGTATGCCGCCGACGAAACTGCCCCACTTTTTTACAGCGAGGGACACCATAAGCATCAACAGGGGGGTGATAATGAGTTTTAGTGTAAAAAGGTCCAAATAAAACGTCTCCAAGGCTAGCCACGGGTTTTAGAACCCCGCGCAGCGCATTGAATTACTTATTGCTAAATATCAGCTTTAAACCGAGTAAACCCATTACGCCACCCGCGGTACTATCAACTATCGTTTTGCAACGTAGATAGGCGTTTCGAGGTTTTTCGGACGATAGTATCAATGCCACGATGGAATACCAGCCGGCATCGATGCAGAACGTCGCCAAAGGTATCACTGCAAAAAAATAGCCGGGAATGTTCTGTGGTAATAACGCTGAAAAGACACCGGCAAAAACGATAGCCGTTTTCGGGTTGCTGAGTTGAGTAAACAAGCCAAAAATATAGGCCCGCCACAATGAGATCCTAGCCGTTTTGTTCGACGCCAGTGCTTGCAACGGCCTGCGGGCCGAGCGAAAAATTTTTGCCGCAAGGAAAAGCAGATAAACCCCACCCAGGATTTTTAATAACCAAAAAGCCAAGGGAACCGCGCTAAACAGGGTATGTAAACCGAGTAAGGCAATCACGGAAAAGAGAAAAGCGCCCGAACCCATGCCCAGCGCGGTGGCAAAACCATGTTGACGGGAGAGGGACACTGCATTTCTGGCCACCAAGATAAAACTGGGTCCCGGACTCACCGCACCCGCGGCCAATGCGCCGGTGATGGCAATAAGTGATATATACGCTTGCATTGTATTAGCTCCTAAATAATACAGACGCTTTAAGCTACCGATCGTCAGAGGGATCGTGGACAGTCAAAATACCGCACCAGGAGCCAGGCTTTAGATCCGAAGGATGCCAACGCGTCATGATTAACAATTTTCATCGCAAGGTGTCTAATAGCCCGCATTAAGACCAGACCGGCGTTCGACTGAGCCAGCATATAATAAGAGCGGTTGTCAGCACAGTCATTCCTCCCATAATCAGGTTAACCGCAAGGCCATGGCGTTCTACGCGCGGACCATTGCGCATGGCTGCGGCACCGTCTTTAGTCCGCCGGTCCCAGGGCGGCGTACCGTTCGCGGCCTATCCAGGCGGCTCCCCGCACGCCGCTGCTGTCGCCATGTATCGCCGGCACGATACGGGTTGCGAACCGGTCGGTAAACACATACTCCGCCACCCGCGCCGCCAGATCCCGGCGATCGGCCAGCGCATTGGACAGGCCGCCGCCGAGCACGATAACCCCCGGATCGACCAGGTTGATGATGGATGCCAGCAGTCTTGCCAACTGATCCAGATACCGCTCAAACCGGTCAACGGCCGCCGGATCTCCTCGCGCGGCCAGCGCGATGACCTCCCGCGCCGTGGCCGGTAAGCCGGTGGCCAGCGTATAGCGCCGCGCCAGGCCGGTGCCGGAGACAAATTGCTCCGCGCAGTTTTGCTGCCCGCAGTAGCAACGGGATGGCGGCCCGTCCCGCTCGAGGGCGTAACCGGGCAGCGGGTTATGGCCGCATTCCGCTGCGCTGCCATTGCTGCCGGTGATAATCCGCCGGCCTATTACCAGCCCCCCGCCGCAGCCTGTTCCCAGCGTGACGCCAAATACGATGTCGTGCGATTGCCCGGCGCCATCCACCGCCTCTGACAGTGTAAAACAATTGGCGTCGTTACCGATCGCTACCTCCCGGCCCAGGCGCTGACGCAAATCCCGCGCCAGGGGATGGCCATTAATGGATAAGATATTGGAGTTCCTCATCAGGCCGGTCAACGGCGAAACGCTGCCCGGCAAGGCAATGCCGATCGACTGCGGGATCGGAAACCGTATCTTGAGGGCCGAGATGATCTGGCAGACAAAAGCGAGAAACTGCGGATAACTCCCGGTCGCGGTGGCGCTGCGTTGCCGATAGAGTTCGCCCCCCGCGACGGCGAGCACCACAACCTCGGTTTTGGTACCGCCGATATCCAAACCTATATGCAACATGGTGTAGTCCAGATCCACCGCTAAAAGGATGGTGTAAGGGCGGCGTCGTCGGGTCCGCCCGATGACGCGCGCGGTGGAATAACGTCCGGGCCGGCGGGAGACGCCCGCCCGGCGGCCCTCAATACAGCGAAGCTTTGCCGGTCGACCCGAAGAGCGACATTTTATAGCGGATCACCGCTTTGGCGGCCGCGATCGGTTCTGGATAAATGGCGTTTGGATCCCACCAGGTTTCGCGGCCAAGCACCTCACGCGCTTTTTTGAAATAGGCGAATTTCATGTCGCTGGAAATATTGATCTTGCCGACGCCCAGCGTCACCGCTTCCGCTATCTCCGCGTCCGGGTTGGCGGAACCGCCGTGCAGTACCAGCGGAATGGAGACCCGCTGCGAGATATCCCGCAGGATATGCATCTGCAGTTCCGGCTTGAGGTCCTTGGGATAGATGCCATGCGCGGTGCCGATGGCCACCGCCAGCGTATCCACGCCGGTACGCTTGACAAAATCCTCTGCCTGCGCCGGTTCGGTGTAGATAACCTTGCTCACCCCGCCCTCGATGGTGGTGCCGGTATCGCCGATGGTGCCCAGTTCGCCTTCGACCGATACCCCGACCGCATGCGCCAGCCTGACCACCTCGGTCGTCAGGGCCACGTTGTCTTCATACGGCAGCAGCGAACCGTCGATCATCACCGAGGTAAAACCGCACTGAATCGCGCGCATTACGTGGGCGATCGAGGCGCCATGGTCGAGGTGGATCACAAACGGCACGGGGCTGCGCAGGGTCCTTTCGCGGACGTAGGCGAAAAACGCATCGGTAACAAACTCCAGCTCGCTGGGATGAATGGAAATGATCGCCGGGCTGTGGGTTGACTCCGCTTCCTCGACCACCGCCCGGATAAAGCAGCTGTCGGCCACGTTGAATGCGCCGATGGCAAAGCGATGTTCCCGCGTAGGTTTCAGCATGTCGTGCATGGTAATAAGCATGTTCATTCTCCTTCAATAGTGAGATTAGGGGTAAAGCTTTCCCGCACCCGCGCAAGCCGCGGATGTGTCGTGCGTAAACCGGTGGTCGTCAGGCGTCAGGCTTTATCGGCGGCGCCGGACCAGTTGAGATACTCGAAAACCACTTCCCGGCAGCTGGATTCCATCACGCCGAGCAGCTCCGCCAGCTCGGCGGCGGGATGCTGTTTCAACGCCTGCCCCAAGGCTATTTTGCCGGCTTCGAACACCGCGGCACCGACGTTGATTTTCGCGACGCCGTGCTGGCTGACGCGCCTGATATCCTCGGCCGGGGTGCCGCTGCCGCCGTGCAGGGCCAGCGGCACCGACGACGCGCGATGCAGCTCCGCCAGGCGCGTGAAGTCAATCTTGGGGATGACGTGCGGGGGATAGAGGCCGTGCGCCGTGCCCACCGACACCGCCAGCAGGTCGATCCCGGTCTGGCTGATAAACGGCGACACGTCCTCCACCTGGGTCATTTTCACGGCGGCGTCGTCCAGGTTATAACCCGGCGCATCGGCGATATGGCCCAATTCGCCTTCAACGCACACACCGGCGGTGTCTGCTATCTGGACCACCTGGCGGGTCTGGCGGATATTTTCCGCCAGCGGATAGGCCGAGGCGTCGATCATCAGGCCGGTAAACCCGGCGCGAAACGCCTGGCCAATCAGGTCGAACGCTTTGCCGTGGTCCAGACTGAGCGCAATCGGTACGGTGGCCTGCTGCGCCAGCGCCGCCGCCAAAGGCGCCGCGACCGCCGGAGGCAAATGCCGGCAATGGCCCTGGTAGAGGTTAAGAATTAACGGCGCCCGCTGCTGCTCGGCGGCGGTGATGGCGGCGCGCGCGGTTTCCAGATTAAAACAGTTAATCGCCAGAACCGCGTACTGCCGTTGATATGCATCGGTTATCAGGGTTTTCATTGAGGCAAGCATAGTGGCTCCTCGTTATTCAAGGGTGAACTTGATGTCTTCGTCGCGGACGCTGTGATCTTCCACGTCATCGAACTCTTCGTCGGCCTGGGTAACGGTCTTTTTGATAAGCGAGAGCATTACGCCGCAAATTACCGTCCCGATACCAAGCGCCAGGCAAAACAGCAGGGGTTTGGTAAACAGCGGCACGACAAACATACCGCCGTGCGGTACCGGCGCCTCGACGCCCCATACCATGATGAGACCGCCGGCTACCATCGAGGCGACCACGCAGCTGGCGACCACCCGCAGCAGATCCCGGGCCGCTATCGGTATCACCCCTTCGGTGATCATGCAGATGCCCATCGGGAACGCCGCTTTGAGCGCCTCTTTCTCCGCTTTGGTGTATTTATGGCGCGTCAACAGGAACGACAGCGTGATGCCGAACGGCGGGATAATGGAGCCGACAAACTTCACCGCCTCCGGACCGTAAATGCCGTCGACCAGCATGCCGTCGGCGAACAGCGACATGGTCTTATTGACCGGCCCGCCGAAGTCGAAGGTCGCCATGGCGCCCAGAATGGCGCCCATCAGGAATTTCGATCCGCCCTGCATCGACTCCAGCAGGTGTATAAGCACCTTCTGAAGCCAGATTATCGGCTGGCCGATAAAGGTCATCATCAGCAGCCCGGCGATAATGGTGCTGAGCACCGGCAGGATCATCACCGGCATCAGGCCCTGCATCGAAGCCGGTAGCCTGATGGTTTTACGCAATAACAGCACCGTATACCCCGCCAGGAAACCGCCGAGGATGCCGCCGATAAATCCGGTCTGAATCTGCCCGCAGATGAAACCGATGATCAGCCCCGGTGCAAAACCGGGCCGGTCGGCAATCGAGTAAGCGATAGCCGCGCTGATCATCGGCACGATCAGCCCCATGCCCCAGCCGCCGATCTGGTTCAACATCCAGGCGAAACTGCCGGTTTTGCGTGCGACGTCCGGGCCGCCAATCACCTGGCCGAGCGCAATACAGATGCCGGCGGCGACGATCAGCGGAATCATCCAGGAAATACCGGTGAGTAAATGCCCCTTTATTTCCTGACCAAGTCTACTTTGGTTGTTGTTCATAATATTCTTCCCGAGAAATTTATATTCAGGCTCGTGCTAATGAGTTCGTGACTTTCTCCAGAAATTTAGCCGGGGATTTAATGACAATTTCCGTTTTAACCCGGACAACCGGTTTTCCTTTAAATCGCTCCTCTCCCTTTATTTTTATATCCACCGCCAGAATGACCACGTCGGCCGCGGCGATATCCTCGGGGGATAATTCATTTTCGGTACCGATGGTGCCTTGGGTTTCAACCTTGATATCGTAGTTAAGCGCTTTGGCGCCTTTTATTAATTTCTCGCGCGCAATGTAGGTATGCGCAATACCCGCCGTGCAGGCGGCGACACAAACTATTTTCATCATATGCCTCGTCTTGTTATGAGTTAACAGAGGTCTGTTTCCGCGTATTGGCTGAACAGTTTGATAATTTTTTCGGGATCGGACTCATCCAGTAGCTGAGCAATCACCTCATCGTCGGCCAGCGCGCTGGCAACCTGAGACAGCAGGCGAATATGGGTTGTATTCTGATCTTCCAGACGCACGGCAAAAAGAATAATGCAGCGGACCTGACTGCCGTCCAGGGTTTCCCATGGGATATCCCTGCGGGTGCGGCCAATCGCCAGGGTGGTTTGTTTGACCGCCGACGATTTGCCGTGGGGGATGGCAATATGATTTTCAAAGCCGGTGGAACCTTCAGCCTCACGCAGCCAGACATCATGGATAAATGCCTCTTTTGAACTGATGGCGCCGTCGTCGTACAGCACGTCGGTTAATTCGGCTATCGCCTCCTCTTTATTGCTGGCCGACATGGCTAATTTTACGCGATTGGCATTGAGAATTTTATTAATGTCCATCAACTTCACCTCACCACTAATTTAAGGAAATTAATGCTCAGCCGCCGATAATTGACTCACCGCCTGATGCAACTTGCTGGCGATCACTTTTTCCGTGACGCGCTTGATATCGTCATCATTAAAAAATGCCGAAACATAGATAACCGGTATTTTATTTTCATCCAGATGAATGGTGGAGATCACCATATCAATCTCTTCCTGCTGGCAAAATGTCCTCATGTTTCTGGCGGACACGACCCCGACGATGCTCCAGGAAGGGAAGGCGCGCAGGATTCGGCTTTTTAATAAATGGGAGGTGCCGACCCCGCTGGAGCAAACCACCAAAATACGCTTGCTGGCGATTTGGCGCTCCAACGCCGCCTGGAAGTGGACCGTCAGGTACCCTACCTCATCTTCGGTAATGGCCTGCAATTGAAAGCGTTCGCAAAGCTGGCGGGTGGCGCAGCCGGTAATTTGGTAAATTTCACGCAGTTCGTTTTTAATATCATCCAATAACGGGTTGCGAATGCGAATATCATATTTCAGCCGATTAAGCAGTGGCCGAATATGTATCAGCAGTCCATCATGAAGTAGGGCATCGCTGCGTAAATCGAGGTGAATCAGAACGGAGAAGATATCGATTAAATTCATGGTCAGACGGCGAGATTCACTATTGGATAATTGATACTCAATAGCCGGGTGATCGGCGTGCTCCTCCATAACGATACCGGACGAAATAATATATTGGTAAATAAACCAGACCTCACCAGAGGGCAACCGGTTATTGGCCCGCAGCTCGATTTGCTGCACCATATTCTCGGCAATGCCGAAAATACGGTTATCCACCTGCTGGTGTTGCGTCTCTTCATCCAGTGTTAAAGAATTACCCAGCGCCATACGGTGCATCATAATCAAGATATGGGTAAAGAGATTAATATAATACGGTTCACCCAGAGGGTAGGAGAGCTGCCGCTCCATTTCCTGTAACAGCCGCTGGACAAAATCAATATCCTGTTCACCAAAATAATGGATTAGGGCGTTGTAGCTGCCGGGGTCAAGCCTGGAGTGATTGATATTACCCGGTTCCTTATGATTCATCACCCCCTTGATCAGCGAGACCATCGCCTGCCGCACATTGCTTTCGCTGCCTTCGATATGCGTACCGCTTTGGCTGCGGAGTAGCGTCAGGCCCAGCGGGTTGATCCAGCTTTCGATGATTTTCAGATCGTTTACGATGGATGCGCTGCTGATAAAGTAGCGCTCGGACAATTTGCTGATGGAGGTTTCCCGCGGCGTATCGCTCAGCAGCTGCGAGGCGATTTTAATTCGCCGCGCGTTATTGACCAGCGCGTCCGGTTCGCCGTCGTCCGGCGCGATCTGTTGCTCAAGCAGGGTCAGATGCTGCGCATCTTCGGCAATCAGCATAATGCCCGCGCCCACTTTTTTGTCCGTATGGATACTCCAGGCGGCAAGAAAAGCTTCGATAAACTGCATATCGCGATGGACGGTTTTTTCCGATACATCCAGATATTCGGCGATGTTTTTTACCGTGACATGCTCTTGATGCTGTAGTAGATATTTCAATAATTTATTTTGTCGCGAGGTAAGTGGTTGCATCATATTACCCTTGCATTGAGCGTCGAATGTGCTGATGATTATATTTTTGTGTGATGGCTTAAGGCGATTTCCTTGATTATTGCTGTCGGTAAATGACAGCGCCCAGTCGATAATAGTGAATATAATGGCTAGAGGATATACCAACAATACTAAAGGTTGTCCGGCGGATGGGACATTATTAAGACAGCATTATATGCGGGTATTTAATTG
Source organism: Enterobacterales bacterium (assembly GCA_015654745.1). Lineage (GTDB taxonomy): Bacteria > Pseudomonadota > Gammaproteobacteria > Enterobacterales > Enterobacteriaceae > Acerihabitans. The sequence continues at coordinate 14,884 of JAATGH010000048.1, read as the reverse complement.
TGATTTTAGTCACAGATTCGATCAGGAAATTATTGTGATAGCGATCTCATTTAATATGTTATAAACCGTGCCAGCGCCTGTCGCCTAATAATAAATAACGGCGGCATCGTTGAATTAATCGCATTTTTGACCGCAATCGGGATTCGCCCCCTATCTTCCTGGCGATACCGTCGGTAAAGAAAATCATCATCATGTCAGGCGGAAATATGGATACTATCGTCACGTTAACATCGGATTTTATTTGCCCATGTTGTCTGATTGATGAACGGCGCTTGCAAAAGATTATCCGCCGCTTATCCGCCGACGCCGGGGTTACCGTGATGCGGCGGCCGAGCAGGATGATCTTGCCTTTGATTATCCAGGCTGCGTCGGTTTTTCGCCGGCGGTCAAACCGGGAAATGAGGGTTTTCGCGAAAGAAGGTACACTTTTTTGCCCTATTCAGGCATATTGCCATAAGGTATAAAACGAAAATGCATTCCAGAATAGTGTCAAGAGGTCAACATTATGGCGATTGCCAACCCGGTTAAACGTATAAAAAAAACGAGAGTCACCGTGCCTTCCAGCGCTGCTCCCGCCGGACAGATTCAATCGCTGACCCGTGGGCTGAAATTATTGGAATACATTGCTGAATCCCATGGCAGCGTGGCGCTGACCGATCTGGCCCAGCAGGCGGGACTGCCGAATTCCACCACTCATCGTCTGTTGACCACCATGCAACAGCAGGGTTTTGTTCGTCAAGAGGGAGATTTGGGATTATGGACTATCGGTTCCCATGCCTTTGTGGTGGGCAGCAGCTTTTTGCAAAGCCGTAACCTGCTGGTGATGGTTCATCCGATGCTGCGTCAGTTGATGGAGCAGTCGGGCGAGACGGTGAACCTGGCGGTGCTGGATACCAGCGACTACCAGGCGGTGATTATCGATCAGGTGCAGTGCACCGCCCTGATGCGCATGTCGGCGCCCATCGGCGGAAAATTACCCATGCACGCCTCCGGCGCGGGCAAGGCGTTTCTTGCGACGTTGCCGGATGAACAGGTGGTGGGGCTGCTGCATAAAAAAGGCCTGCATTCTTACACTTCCCATACTCTCTGCGCTCCCCATAACCTGAAGGAGGCGCTGACGCAAATCCGCAAACAAGGGTTTTCCTTTGACGATGAAGAGCATGCGCTGGGATTGCGCTGCGTGGCGGCCTGCATTTATGACGAGCATCGCGAGGCCTTTGCCGCCATCTCCATCTCCGGCCCGGTGTCCCGTATTACCGACGATCGGGTGGTCACCCTGGGCGCCTTGGTGATGCAGGCCGCCCGCACCATTACCGCCCAGTATAGCGGCGGTTAGACAAAAAAGACCGCCGTTGGCGGTCTCGCATTAGGGCCGATTTTGGTGAAACCGGCCTGGCTCACGATGGGTTTTAAAACTGCTGTTCTTCCGTCGAGCCGGTGAGGGCCGTTACCGAAGAGGCCCCGCCCTGGATAATGGTGGTGACCTTATCGAAATAGCCGGTTCCCACTTCCTGCTGATGAGACACAAAAGTATAGCCGTGCTCGGCGGCGGCAAATTCCGGCTGCTGCACCTTTTCCACGTAATGTTTCATGCCCTCGCCCCGAGCATAGGCATGGGCGAGATCAAACATGTTGAACCACATGCTGTGGATGCCGGCCAGGGTGATGAACTGATAGCAGTAGCCCATGGCCGACAGGTCGTCCTGGAAACGGGCGATCTGCCCGGCATCCAGTTTTTTCTGCCAGTTGAACGATGGCGAGCAGTTATACGCCAGCAATTTCCCGGGGAAGCGGGCATGTATCGCCTGGGCAAAGCGCCGGGCGTGCTCAATATCCGGCGTTGAGGTTTCACACCAGACGATATCGGCATAGGGGGCATAGGCCAGGCCGCGGCTGATGGCCTGTTCAACGCCGGCATGGGTGCGATAAAAGCCTTCCGGGGTACGCTCGCCGCTGATAAAGGCCGCATCATAAGGATCGCAATCGGAAGTGAGCAGATCGGCGGCATCGGCATCGGTACGCGCCACCAGCAGCGTCGGTACGCCGAGTACATCGGCGGCCAGGCGTGCGGCGAGCAGCTTCTGCACGGCCTCCTGGCTGGGCACCAGCACCTTGCCTCCCATATGGCCGCATTTTTTAACCGCCGCCAGCTGATCCTCGAAATGCACGCCGGCGGCGCCGGACTCGATCATGGCTTTCATCAGTTCGAACGCATTCAGCACGCCGCCGAATCCGGCTTCAGCATCCGCCACTATGGGTAAAAAGAAGTCGGTATAACCGGCTTTGCCGGGCTCGACGCCGTTCGCCCACTGAATTTGATCGGCACGGCGGAACGTATTGTTGATGCGCGCCACCACCGAGGGAACCGAGTTGGCCGGATAGAGTGATTGGTCTGGGTACATGCTGCCGGCCAGGTTGGCATCCGCCGCCACCTGCCACCCGGATAAATAAATGGATTCAATCCCGGCCTTGGCCTGTTGCAGTGCCTGGCCGCCGGTGAGCGCGCCGAGGCAATTCACATAGCCTTTACGGGCGCCGCCATGCAGCAGTTGCCAGAGTTTTTCCGCGCCATGGCGGGCCAGGGTGCATTCAGGGGTAATGGAACCGCGCAGATTAACCACATCCTGTGCGCTATATGGCCGGACAATGCCTGCCCAACGCGCCGTTTTCCACTCTTCTTCCAACTGCTGAACCTGTTGAGTACGGGATATGACCATGATAAGTATCCTTTTTATTATGAAGTAGGGTTAAGGCAATAAGGCATAGCCGGGCAAGGTCAGGAAATCGATCAGTTCTTCCTGGGTGGTGATCCGCTCCATCAGTTTTGCTGCGTCGTTGAAGCGTCCGCTGTCGAAACGCGCGGCCCCCAGCTCTCGCCGTACTACCTGCATCTCTTCCTCCAGCATGCTGCGGAACAAGGCGCGAGTGACCGTCTGGCCATTGCTTAAGGGCTTTTCATGGAAAATCCATTGCCAAATAGAGGTGCGGGATATCTCCGCGGTGGCGGCATCTTCCATCAGGCCGTAGATGGGCACGCAGCCGTTGCCGGAGATCCAGGATTCGATATATTGTACTGCCACGCGAATATTGGCCCGCATGCCGGCCTCGGTGCGCTCCCCGGGGCAGGGCGCCAGCAGTTCCTCGGCGGTAATAGGGGCGTCCTGCCGTCGGGAAACGTCAAGCTGGTTGTGACGCGGCCCCAGGACGCGGTTGAAGATATCCATCACCATATCGGCCAGCCCGGGATGGGCAATCCAGGTGCCGTCATGGCCGTTGCCGGCCTCCAGCTCCTTATCGGCCCGCACTTTTTCCAGCACCAGGCGGTTTTGTTCCTCGTCCTTGCTGGGAATAAAGGCCGCCATGCCGCCCATGGCAAAGGCGCCGCGCCGGTGGCAGGTTTTGATCAGCAGCCGGGAGTAGGCGCTCAGGAACGGCTGATCCATGGTCACCCTCTGGCGGTCCGGCAGTACGCGGTCGCTATGGTTTTTTAATGTTTTGATATAGCTGAATATATAGTCCCATCGCCCGCAGTTGAGCCCGACGATATGATCCCGCAGGTGGTAGAGAATCTCGTCCATCTGGAAAACCGCCGGCAGGGTTTCAATCAGCACCGTGGCCTTGATGGTGCCGCGGGGCAGCCGGCAGTAGTCTTCGCTAAAGCTGAAAACCTCGCTCCACCAGGCCGCTTCCTGCCAGCTCTGGGTCTTCGGCAGATAGAAATAGGGTCCGCTGCCTTTGGCCAGCAGTTGGCGGTAGTTGTGGAAAAAATAGAGAGCGAAATCAAACAGGCCGCCAGGTATGGCGTTTCCCTGCCATAATACGTGTTTTTCCGGCAGATGCAGGCCGCGCACCCGGCAAACCAGCACGGCGGGGTTGGGTTTGAGCTGGTAGATTTTACCCGCTTCGTTGGTGTAGGTAATAGTGCCGTTAACGGCATCGCGCAAATTGATCTGGCCGTCGATCACCTGCTTCCAGCCGGGGGCCAGCGAATCTTCGAAATCCGCCATAAAGACTTTTACGTTGGCGTTAAGTGCGTTAATCACCATTTTCCTTTCCACCGGACCGGTGATTTCCACCCGACGGTCCAGCAAATCCGCCGGAATACCGCGAATTTTCCACTCATCTTTGGTAATGGAATTGGTTTCCATAATAAAACCTGGTAAATGGCCGTCGTCGATTTTTTGCTGCCAGGCGATACGTTCCGTCAGCAGTTTCTTACGCTGTAACGAAAATTTAGTCACCAACTCCGTCAGGAATTCCACCGCTTCGGCGGTCAGCACCTGTTTTTCCGCCACGCCAACAGGTTGTGTGAAAGTCAATTCCGAACCGATTATCTGTTGTGTCATCCCGCTTCTCCTCTACTGTTTGCCCCACCAATATCACTTGCCTGCCGCTGGATACCCCTTGGCGAGCGGAACCGCGCTTGAAGTGGATACTGTTCATCTTTTGTGCTGACAACCCAGCATACCCAGTTAAATATAAAAATCAAAAATGATTTCCATTTTTTATTAAATAATTATTTTTTGTTTATTTATCAAATATTTATTTTGATATATAATTTAATTATTTTAAGAAATCGATTCCATTTTTTAACAAATCGATAATTAACGCTTTGTTTTTCAAAGAATTGGGAACGTGAGGGAAAATCGCCTGGGGGAAAAATATCGGATAAAGCTCAGATGACGCGTTGTCCGCCATGGCGGCGTCGCGTAAGGGTACCGGCGTTGGAAAATGAGTGGGCCGCGGTATTCAAGGTCTCGCCGTTGACATTCCTCGGCAGCGGTCAGTTGGCTTGCGACGATTCAGCGTGGCAGTGGCCACCGGGGGAGACGACGAGATGAAGACCTATTCCATTGGCGTGCCGGGCAGGGTTGGCCTATTGCGACAGCTTACCGTTCAAGCTTGCGCGCTAGATAAAACAGCAAGCTATCGCAAAGGGCCATTGAATCGAATCAGAATTCAATATTCATTCCCAACTGGAAAGTCCGGCCCGGCATTACCGCCAGCGCTTTGTCATAGACATCCTGATGGGTGCTTTCGGTAATCTCCCTGCTGCTAAGATAATCCCAGTATTTGCGATCGGTAATATTATATATGCCGCCGCTCAGCTTCACGTTGTTTGCCACCTGCCAGTATGCGGTCCAGTCAAGCAAGCCATAACCCGGCACGTTCATGTATTCGGTGGTGGCGTCGGTGATGGCCGTACCGCTGTTGGTATAGGTTTCCCGGTTGGTGGCCGTGGCCCGCTTGCCCTGAACAAAGGTCGCGGTCAGGGCGGTACCATAGCGTTTCGCCGGATCGTCCCATGCCGCCCCAACGATGGCTTTCATCGGCGCCACGCTGTCGATGTCGACATATCTGTCGCCGAGATAGCTGGATTTGGATTTACCTTCGTTATACCCAACAGCCAGCGTCGCGCTCAGCCCGTTGACGTCTTCAAACCAGGTGCCGAAATTGAATTTCGCGCTGGCCTCTCCCCCGTAGATATACGCTTTATCACGGTTTTCGGCCCGGTAAGCGGTATAGATATTTGATGGGATCGTGGTGAATACGCCCGGGTTTGCTGAACGGCTGTACCGGTTATAGGCAATAAAGTTTTTATAGGTATTGTAAAAGACGGCGGTATTGAATGTGATCCCGTCAACCACCGTTCCTTTCACTCCCCATTCCAGATTGTTGCTGGTTTCGGTTTTCAGGTCGGGATTACCGATCAGCGCATATTGAGATGAGCCGGCATAGCTTGAGCCCAGGTTCCAGGTGCTGTACAGCTGGCCGGAATTAGGGAACTGCGCGCCGCGCTTATACTGCAGGTAGGTCATCATGTTCGGCGTAATATCATATTGAAAAACCAGCGACGGCAGTATCTGCGTATCAGAATTGCTTTTACCGTATAGCGCGTCCAGCTCCGATTCGGTCAGAACCGTACTGCCGGAGGCCAGGCTGGAAAGATTCTGTGGCTTGGTAGACTGATACGCCACGCGCACGCCTGGAATAACGGCAAAATTATGACCCGCTAGATCGGCGTTGATTTTATCCTGGGCGAAAGCGCCCAATGCATAGGTTTTGCTGTCCGCCTGGGGTTGCATAATGATGTTATAGGCGTTCTGGGCGGGCTCTTGGACAAAGGGCCGTTTGGTGGTGGTCGCGCGTGCGTTAATCCCCGCGCTGAGGTCATGGCGTCCCAGGGTTTTGGCCACCGCGCCGTCAAAACCAACGGTATCCGTATCGTAATTGGATAGAACGGTTTCCCTGCTGGATGTGCTCTCCGGCATATCGGTCCAGTCATGGGCTTGCGTATGCTGGTAGTAGATTTTTGAGGACATACTGTCGATTACGTCATTAAACGGCGTCCAGTCGTCTTTCAGGCTGACGCCCCAGCGGCGGGTCTGGCTGGTCTGGTTTGTCGTGCCGAGAATGGCGCTTCCGGCGGAATCCCAGCCGTCATAGCGGGTATGATTGGCCTTCTGATAATAATCCAGGGTGCCGGTCAGTTTATGCTCATCATTGGGTTGCCAGATACCGGAGGTCATAAAGGCATCGGAGTGCCAGTTGGCCGGGTAAGCGTCAACGGTACCGCTGTTATTGCGGGTTTCTTGACCATCGCGGCGGCTGTAGACAAAGATTCCGCGTAACGTTTCATCGCCGGCGGCGGCGGTGATGCCGTTATGCCAGCCGTGGTTGGATGAGTCGTAATCGCTTTGATAGCCAAAGTAGGTTTGCCTGGACGGTGAAAGAACGCTATCAGGGGATTTAGGCCGGAAAGAGACCGCCCCGCCGATGGACGTATTGGCATTGTCAATGGACGTGGCGCCGGACTGGATATCCACATTTCCATACATATACGGGTCGATATAATCACGGCCGATGCCAAAAGTATTCAATCCCGGGCGTCCGACATAACCTCTGCTGGTGGCCTCCGGTTGCGGAATACCGTCCACATCGATGCCGACACGGTTGCTTTCAAGTCCGCGGATGTTATAACCGGTATAACCGCCGCGATCAAAACCGCTTTTGCCGGCGCCGGAACCTCCGCTGGTCCCCGTGGCGCCGATCAGCGGCTGATAGCGCATGATGGTGCCGAAATCGGTCCCGCCGCTTTTTTGCAGTTCGGCGGCGCTGAGCATGGTCTGGGTTCCGGCCTTATGAGTAATGCGCGGCGCGGTTACGGTAAGCGTATCCTGGGTTGGCGGTGCAATAGCCGATTTTGCCTGCGTAACCGGTTTATTTTTTTCTTTGCCCGCGTCGTCCTTGGTATTTAGAATGAGCGGGTCATTATTGTCGGCATAACTTTCCGTGGCGAATGTGCTTACAATGGTACCGGTTAATATACTCGTCAATAATAATTTATTTAAATTGACGCTGACCTTTGTTTTGGTTGGCAGGAACATATAATTCTCTCACGATTTATAATGATTATATGGCGCTCAACCATTGCTAGCAGTACTGAAAACATCATTCCCAAAAGAATAAAAGGTCATATAAATACAAGGGGTATTACCGTTCTTATTGATCACGTTATTGCGAGGAATAATGACAATATTCCCCTGTGCTTTGTGATAGCCGGATAGATTAACAGCAGTGGTTATAGGCCCTCGGTCGATGATGATAATGATTTTCATTATTAATAACAATAACTATTTTTACATCTAACATTTTTATTATTGATAATTTACGTTTCTTACTTTTGGTCATAATTATCTAAAGCAGGGAGCTGCCCGCCGGTGCTGCCTGCCGGGCGGGCCGTCCTGCTTCGGATTCCAATTGCGGTAGCAGAATCCGCAGGGCCTGTAACAGGTTATTGGCCCAAAAACGGCCTTCCACGGTCAGGCGCATACAGGGGGAGTCGTCCATGATGAGTCCCGCCCGCCACCACTGGCTGAGTAGCGGTTGCAGAGCGTCGCTATGGCCGGTCAATGCGGGGAGCGCCACCCGGCCGGTTTCGATGCCACCTTGCAAGGGGTGCTGCCAGAGTTCCGGCGCATGGCGGGCGGTCATCATGGCGATAGGCTTTTCTCCCCGCCGTACCCGTTGGCAATAACGTTCCAGATGGCGTTCCAGCATATAGGCTTGGCCGTCCAGGCTACCGCCGGCGCCGCTGCCTAATGCCAGATAATCCGCGCCCTGCTTGATAAGCAGGTTATAGAGATTGCGCTCGCGACTGGTTTTGGCCCAATGGCTATTGCTCAACTGATGCCACCCCCGATCCGCCAGCGCATCGGCGCCGGTGCGGTAAAGCGCCAATCGGTCCGCTGTATCCGGCAGGGTCAGGCGTTCGTTTTCCACTGCCTTGTGCAACGGCGTGCCGGGCAAAAGGTTGAGGGCATAAAGATCGACCCCGTCCAGGTCAAGAGAGTCGACAATCCTAAGATCTTCCCGCCAGGTGGACAACGTTTGCCCCGGCAATCCGAACAGGAGATCGCAAACCACGGCTGCCTTATCGCGCCGGCACAGCCGTTCGAGGAAGGCGATGGCCGTCTCGCGGTCGGCAATGCGCCCCATTCGTTGGCGGATTCGGGTATCAAACGTCTGGATACCGATGGAAAATCGGTTGACTCCCGCGTCCAGGCAGGCATCCAGGCGTTCTTCGTCAACATTGAGCACGCGGCCTTCCACGGTGATTTCACAGTCCGGCGCCAACGGCAGGCTGGCGCGAATACGCCCTATCACCCGGTTCAGCTCGGTGGCCGACAGCGCGGTGGGCGTGCCGCCGCCCAAATACACGCTATGGATGGGGGCCGACTGGTGCAGCGGGCTCGATGCCTCCATCTGCAGTTCGGTCAGCAACGTTTCAGTATAAATGGCGGTGCTATCCGTTTTTAGCGGATTTTGATAAAAGCCGCAAAAGGTGCAATGGGTTGCGCAAAACGGAATATGGATATAAAGCAGCCGTTTACGTGCCGGCAGGGTGGTTTGCCGTAATCGCCGCCACGCCTCGATGATGCCGTCGTCGTCCAGCGGCCGCTGATTGCGCCAGGGCATTGCCATCAGCCGGTTGTCGAACGGCTGTCGGCCTTCACCGGCGAAAAAGGGGGTTAAATCCAGTGCCATATATCGGTCCAAGATGAATTTAATAATCATTGAATGATAATCATTATTATTAATATGCCCCATTGCAAGGTTTTCTTGCCAGCGCGGGTTTTTAACCGCCCTTTTATTGACCTAAGGCATTTTTTTCGCCTCGGTCGGTTTCATCCCAACCGTCAAATAAAAAAAATACTATAATTTATGGTGTTAGAAGATTTATGGCTTTCGTTTTTTTGACACAATCCCTACATTCTCTTGTCAAAACCCCTACTTTTTCCCGTCATATATCGCGATTGACAATGATAATTATAATCATTACCATTAAAATTATTAGCTTGAAACATTTTTGCAACATTTATCATGCCACCTTCGCGGACCGCGTCGGGAGAGGTGGCGATTCTAGGCAATAACGACAAGAACGCCCGTCCATCGGGACGGTTCCCCGTGAACTCAAGGAAATCGTCATGAACGATCGCTATCGGTCCTATCTGCAACTCAAAGCGCAGCGTCCGCATGAATACGCTCGCGATTTGGCGCAACTGATGAAAATAAGCGAAGCCGAACTGGCCCATGCCCGCGTCGGAGCCGAAGCCCAGCGCCTGCGGATTGATGTCCCGGCCATGCTGGCGGCTTTGGAGACCGTGGGGGAAACCAAGTCCATTACCCGCAACCCGTACGCGGTGCATGAACAGATCGGTCGTTATCAGCATATCAGGATAAGCGAGCGGGGCGGGCTGATTCTAAATCCCCGGGCGTTGGACCTGCGGCTGTTTACCGACCAGTGGTCCAGCGCGTTCTATGTCCGTGAACAGACGGTCCGCGGGGAGAGCCGGAGTATCCAGTTTTACGATCTTCACGGCGATGCGGTGCTGAAAGTCTATGCCACCCCCCATACCCTGGCGGCGGCCTGGGACCAATGGCGCAATAATTTTGCCTGGTCGGAGAATCCGCCGCTGGCGATTGTCCCGCCGGCCGCCGCCAGCGGGCTGGCGGATGTGCCGCCGCAGCTGGAACGCGAGTGGCGCGAGATGACCGATATACATCAGTTTTTTAACCTGCTCAAACGGCATCAGCTGACTCGCCAACAGGCGTTTCGCGCCGTGTCCGACGACCTGGCCCGCCGGGTGGACAATCGGTCGCTGGAAATCATTCTCAGGGCGGCGTGTCAAGACGGCAACGAAATCATGATTTTCGTCGGTAACCGGGGCTGTGTTCAGATTTTTACCGGTATCGTAGAAAAAGTGGCGCCCTGGCGGAATTGGCTCAATGTCTTTAATACCGATTTTACCCTGCACCTGCGGGAGGACACCATCGCTGAAACCTGGGTAACCCGCAAACCCACTCGCGACGGCATGGTCACCAGCCTGGAATTATTTGCCGCCGACGGGACCCAGATAGCACAACTTTTCGGCCAGCGCGGCGAAGGGCAGCCGGAGCAGGCGCAATGGCGGACGCAAATCGGGCGGCTGGCCGTCCGGGGAGCGGCAGCATGAAAAGCTGGCTGCTGGCGTTACTGGCGCTGCCCTTTTCCCTGCTGGCGACGCCGCGGATCGTCACCATCGGCGGCGATGTCACCGAAATTGTTTTCGATCTCGGCGCCGGTGGCGGCGTTGTGGCGCGGGACAGCACCAGCCTGCAGCCGGACTCGGTGAGGAGCCTGCCCAATATCGGCTACCTACGGCAACTGAATGCCGAAGGGATTCTGGCCATGCGACCGACGCTGGTGCTGGTGAGCGAACTGGCGAAGCCTTCCCTGGTACTGGAACAACTGGCCGACAACGGCGTCAAGGTGGTGACCGTACCGGGAGATGCCTCGGTTACGGCCATTACGCAAAAAATTGCGGTGGTGGCCGACGCAATAAACCGTTCGGCGCAGGGCCAGATACTGCGGCAACAGGTGCAGCAGCAGTTGAACGCCATTGCGCCCTCGCCGCTGCCGGTGAAAGTCCTGTTTATTCTCAGCCACAGCGGGATGACGGCCATGGCCGCCGGCCAACAGACCGCGGCTGATGCCGCCATCCGCGCCGCCGGGCTGCAAAATGCCATGCAGGGGTTCCCGCATTATCAGACCTTGTCCCAGGAAGGCGTGATTGCCAGCGCGCCGGATTTGGTGGTGGTCAGCCGCGACGGCATCGACGCCCTCGGCGGCGAAGCGCAGCTCTGGGCCTTGCCCGGGCTGGCGATGACCCCCGCCGGCAAACAGCATCGGCTGCTGGCGGTTGACGACATGGCGCTGCTGGGCTTCGGTCCGTCTACGCCGGCGGCCCTCGGCCGGCTTCGCCACGCCGCGGAAGCCATACGATGACCCCGAGGCCGCTGCCGGCCAGGCTGCTGCTGCTTGCCCTGCTGTTGCTGATGGCGGCGGCGGCGGCGGCAAACCTGGGCGCTGTCCCGATCTCCCTGCCGTTATTATGGCGTACCCCGCTTCACGATGCGACATGGCATATCTGGCTAAATATCCGCTTGCCGCGCGTATTGCTGGCGGTGCTGATCGGCGCCGCGCTGGCCATGGCCGGCGGCGTGATGCAGGGACTGTTTCGTAATCCCCTGGCGGATCCGGGATTATTGGGCATCAGCAGCGGCGCCGCGCTGGCGGTGGCCTGCTCCGTGGTATTGCCGCTATCCTTGCCGCCGTTGATGTCCCTCTATACCCCCGCCATCGCCGCCTTCTGCGGCAGCCTTATCGTCATCTTGGTGATATTTTCCCTGAGCCGCGTCGGTAACGCCACGCTGGCGCGGCTGCTGCTGGCGGGGATCGCCATCAATGCGCTGTGCGGCTCGGCCACCGGCGTCCTCTACTGGCTCAGCAGCGATCGGCAACTGCGGCAGCTATCCCTGTGGGGCATGGGCAGTCTGGGCCAGGCCCAGTGGTCGGCGGTGGCGGTTTTGGCCACGCTGGTGCTGCCGGCCATGCTGTTAATACAACACCAGGCCCGGCGCCTGGATCTGCTGCAACTGGGGGAGGAGGAAGCCCATTATCTCGGCGTTGATGTGCGGCGTACCCAGCGCCTGCTGCTGTTGGCAAGCGCGCTACTGGTGGGCGCCGCGGTGGCGGTGAGCGGTATTATCGGTTTTGTCGGCCTGGTGATCCCGCATTTGATCAGGATGTGGTTGGGGGCCGATCACCGCTGGCTGCTGCCAGGGGCGGCGCTGGCCGGCGCGCTGCTATTGCTGCTGGCGGATACCGCCGCACGCACGCTGGTGTTGCCGGCGGAAATGCCGGTCGGGTTGCTCACCAGCCTGCTCGGCAGCCCCTGGTTCCTTTGGCTAATCCTGAATGAAAAACGGATGCGCCATGCGTGAATCGCCATCCCTGTCTCCGGAAATCCCAGGCCATGGCCCCGCCGGCGGTTCTCTGCTCAAGGCCGAGGGCCTCAGCTATCACATCGCGCATCGTCGGCTATTGGACCGGGTGTCGTTGACGCTGGCGCCCGGTGAATTTGTCTCGCTGATTGGCCCCAACGGGGCGGGCAAATCCACTCTGCTGCGGGTATTAACCGGTTATCTGGCCCCCAGCGAAGGAGTCTGCCGCCTCAATGATATCTTGCTGGACCGGTGGCCGCCGGCGCGACTGGCCCGGCTTCGGGCGGTTATGCGCCAGCAGGGGGCGCTCGCCTTTCCTTTCAACGTCGCCGAAGTGGTAGCCATGGGGCGCGCGCCCTGGACCGCCGCCTCCGATGTGGACACCGTGAATAAGGTGATGGCGGTCACCGGATGCCAGTCGCTGGCGCAAAGGGAGTTCCGTGGACTGTCCGGCGGCGAACAGCAGCGGGTGCGACTGGCTCGGGCCCTGGCGCAGCTTTGGCACCAAGACGGGCCGCAGGGCTGGCTGTTTCTGGATGAACCCACCTCCGCGCTGGATCTCCATCACCAGCAGCATTTGCTGCGCCTGCTTAAACGTCTCACCGAGGACGGCAAGCTGGCGGTCTGCTGCGTGCTGCACGATCTGAACCTGGCCTCGTTATGGTCCGATCGAATCCTGTTGCTGCATCAGGGCCGTCTGGTAGCCGGCGGCACGCCGGAAGATATCCTGACCGAACAACGGCTGCGCTGCTGGTATCAGGCCGATATCAGCGTACAGCTTCATCAGGAAAACCGCAGGCCGCAGGTCTTTTTGCGACGGTAAATATTGGTATCTTCCACGACGTCACGAAGACTCGCTGGTGCCCGGAAGTCCGCGCACCCGGACCGGCTCCTTGACGGCGTTGGCGGCAAGGAGCCGTTGCAGCGCGGAGATTGCGGTGTCGGTGAGCTCATGACCTTTGGTGAGCACCATCAGGCCGTTGGTGGTGCGGATATCTTCATCCAGCACCCAGCCAGGCATCAGTTCGCGAAAGTGTGCAGAGTGGACACCAGACACGTTGGCGCGAAAATCAGCCAAGGATTTGATGATGTACTCAGGGATCGCCGGGCGTACCGCGCGCAGGATCTCCCAAGGGCGTTCCAGGCTCTGCCCTCTGGCAGCGTGGCGCTCCAGTTCGAGGGTGGCGCGCAGGAGCTGAGCGCCGCGGATAACCTCGGTAGGCGCTCCGGACGGGGCCTCCTTGGCCTGGTAGCGAATGATCTCGGCCACCAGGCCAAGGCGGGGGATGCTTTCCACCAAGCGGGCGGCAACCTCTGGATGTTCCTTGAGGAGCGTTTTCTCGTCCTCCGACAGTTTCCGCTGGGCCGCGTCGGCCAGGACAATGTCGGCGGGGACGCCAACACAGCCGATTTGGCTCAATGAGGCGGCGATGGTGTATATCCACCCATCAGACCACCCCAGCTTGGGCAACGCGTGGAGGATACCAGACTGGGCGAAGGCTGACCGCTGAAAAGCCCAGGGCGCGACCATGGCGAGCACTTCCGTCAGGGTCTTAACCGACGCGGTGAGGGTGGTCGCCAGCAGTTCCTTTTCCGCGCAAACCAGACGGTACTGGCCGACGGCGTCGTTAAGCGCCGAAACCAGTTCCTCCTTGGGGCAAGGTTTGCAGAGGTAGCGGAAGATTGCCCCCTTGTTGATGGCCGCGATGGAGGATTCCACATCGGCCTGCCCGGTGAGAAGGATACGCACGCTATCGGGGGCGACTTCCCGCACTTTGGATAGGAAGGTGGCGCCGTCCATGCCGGGCATGCGCATGTCGGACATAACCACGGCAAAACGCCCGGCGCCCGAAATGGCGGCCAGGCCGGCGTCACCGCTCTGGGCCACCACTATATCGAATTCACCAAAGAGGCTTCGCTCCATTGCAGCGAGCACATTGGGTTCATCGTCTACGCACAGCACGCGGGGCAAGGCGGTTTCAGTCATCAAAAGTTTCCTGTGTGCGGGCGAGCATCTTCTGCCACAGAGGCAGTTTGTTCAGCACGCCAGTTTGTTCGAGATAGTCCAGATCGGGGACCCCGTTGTTGGCGAGAGCGACCGCCACATGCACGATGCCGATCGCGCCGAAGGTTTTATCCGCGGAACGGGGGGGCTGCACGTGGTGTGCCACGGCTTCCACGATGTCCATGGGCAAACCCCACAAGGCCAGCAGATATGCGCCCACTGCGGCGTGGAGTGGGGTATTGCCGTGAGCTGTGGCCGCCGGGTGACCGGACTCCCTCAGCTCGGGGATCAGGCGTGCAATGTTGGCGAGCAGGGCTGCGGTCGGTTCCAGCCCCTGGTGGCCGGAAATACGGGCGGCCAGGCTCGATGCGAGCAGGGCGCTCTGTTGTAGCCGGTCCACATAGGGATCGGTCTTCGCGTCGGCAAACACTTGAGAAGCCAGGACGAGCAGCTTCACCTGATCCATACCCAAGTGAGTGATGGCGTTGCCGATATCATGAATGTGATTACCTATGGCGAAATAGGCCGAATTGGCAAGCTGCATAATCTTGG
>JAATGH010000419.1 GCA_015654745.1 Enterobacterales bacterium | reverse complement strand
GCAAATCGTTGACAACCTGATGGCGAACCACCCCTTCCTTGTCAATCAGGAACGATGCGCGCAACGCCACGCCTTCAGACGGATGCTCAATGCCGTAAGCTTGCATGATTTCATGTTTTACGTCGGCAACCAGCGGATAACGAACTTCACCGATGCCGCCTTTTTCGACCGGAACTTGACGCCAGGCGTTATGGACGAATTCGGAGTCGAAAGAAACGCCGATGATTTCCACACCGCGTTTTTTAAACTCTTCATAACGCTTGTCAAAAGCAATAATCTCGGTTGGACAGACAAAGGTAAAGTCCATCGGCCAGAAAAAAACCACTGCGGGTTTACCCTGGATGTGGCTCTTAAGATTGAAATTATTGACGACTTCACCGCTGCCCAAAACGGCTGCGGCGGTAAAATCTGGTGCTTGACGGGTTACCAGTACCATGTGAACTCCTGTAAAAAGCGGATAGCTTAGTTGTTAAGTTAGCGTCGAAAACGAGTGCCAGTATAAGGTCTCGCCACCGGTCAAGAAAGGCGATGGAACCAATCGGTGAGATAGCTTTTGCCTATCAAATGATTAATATTAAAATTTTATAATACAAAATAACCCTTTAAAATAAAAGGGCAAGCCTGGATAAAAACTGTCTGTTTTTTATCCATTAGCCACCGGTGCCAGGTAAGCGCCGGTGACCGCAATTCGCATCAAATCAGGATATAATCGCCCAAACCCTTCCTCCAGGGCTGAGTAATGTTGTTCGATCTCGATAAAAATACCGCTTAAGGCGATCAATCTCGGCCGTCGGCTGGCCATGCCGGCTAATACCCGTTCCAGAAATCCCAGTTCGACATAACGCTCAAGCCAGCGTTCACGCCACAAAAAACCATTCAGGGATTGAAACTCATGCGGGGTGCCCGGCAGGGCGGGGGCAATAATGGACTCGGCGCCGAGGATAAACTGGCGCAAAGGCAGATTCGGTTCAAAACGCGACCAGTGCCGGGCCAGGAAATGATCCCAGACCACATCCAGCGCAATGGGCGCCACGCGACGATAATCACCGCTAAACAAGCCTTTGGCCGCTTTTACCTGCGGATGGGCATCGGTCAGCACGTCAATACGCCGGTGCATGCGGATACCCGCCGCCACGGCGCCGGGAAATTGGCGATCGGGATCGCCCCGGACAAAGTCCGCCATCAGATTGCCCACTAATGAGCTATCGGCTAAGGAGGCGAGATGCAAATGAGCTAAATAGTTCATTGCTTGAGTTTGGCACTTTTTTTGCCAACAAGGCTATAGGAATCTGCAATTTGTTATTGTGATGTTATAGCTGTTGTCGATAGTGGGCGGGGCAAGGACCAATGCCCGCTAAGACCTGCAATATAAGAATAATCGCCGCGAGAAAAAGGGTAAATTCGCTTATCTCTTGCAGCCCGCGGCGCATAGCCCTAGACTAAGCCGCCTGTTTTTTGCCTTAAAGTGAACTCTGATGCGTGTGGCCGATTTTTCATTTGAACTCCCTGAAAACCTGATTGCCCATTATCCTCAGCCGGAACGGAGCGCCTGTCGCCTGCTATCACTGGACGGACCGTCGGGCAAGATGGAGCACGGTGTCTTCACCGATCTGCTGGACAAACTGCACCCCGGCGACTTATTGGTTTTCAACAATACCCGGGTCATTCCGGCGCGCCTGTTTGGCCGCAAGGCCAGCGGCGGCAAAATTGAGGTGCTGGTGGAGCGGGTATTGTCCGATCACCACGTTTTGGCCCATGTGCGCGCCTCAAAGGCCCCCAAGCCGGGAGCCGCCCTGCTGCTCGGGGATGATGAAAGTATCCACGCCACCATGATCGCTCGCCATGACGCGTTGTTCGAGCTGCGGTTCGATGAGCAGCGCGACGTGTTGACCCTGCTTAACGAGGCGGGTCATATTCCGCTGCCGCATTATATCGATCGTCCGGACGAGGCGGCGGATCGTGAACTGTACCAAACCGTCTATAGCGAACGTCCAGGCGCCGTGGCGGCCCCTACCGCCGGTCTGCATTTCGATAATCCTTTGCTGGACGCGTTGCGCCAGAAAGGAATTGAAATGGCTTTTGTCACGCTGCACGTCGGCGCGGGGACTTTCCAGCCGGTGCGGGTGGACACGCTGGAAGATCATGTGATGCATTCGGAATATGCCGAGGTACCACAGTCCGTGGTCGACGCGGTGTTGGCCTGTAAACGGCGCGGCAACAGGGTCGTGGCGGTAGGCACTACGTCGGTGCGATCATTGGAAAGCGCCGCGCAGGCGGCCGGAGACGGCGATCTGGTGCCGTTTTTCGGCGATACCAGTATTTTTATTTATCCGGGCTACCGTTTCCGTATCATTGATGTGCTGGTCACAAATTTTCATTTACCCGAGTCAACCTTGATTATGTTGGTATCCGCCTTCGCCGGTTACCGGCATACTATGGCCGCTTATCGCGAAGCGGTAGCGCGCGAGTATCGTTTTTTCAGCTATGGCGACGCGATGTTTATCACCGCTAATGACGCGGCCGGGCTCGAAACGATCGGCAACGATTAACAGCCTGGGTGGATGCTCCGCCCGGCTATCTTGCCGGGGCGATTGCCCTGGTAATTATTGCATTGGACTGTTTATCCGGTGTTGGAGGTTGAGTGAAGTATCAATTAATTAAAACGGATGGGCTCGCCCGCCGGGGACGATTGGTGTTTGATCGCGGCGTGGTGGAGACGCCCGCGTTTATGCCGGTGGGAACTTACGGTACGGTAAAAGGCATGACGCCTGAAGAAGTGAAGGAAACCGGCGCGCAAATCTTGCTGGGCAATACCTTTCACCTATGGCTGCGTCCCGGGCAGGAGATCATGAAACTGCATGGCGACCTGCATGATTTTATGCAGTGGCACGGGCCGATCCTGACCGACTCCGGTGGTTTCCAGGTGTTCAGTTTGGGCGATATTCGCAAGATCACGGAAGAGGGCGTGCATTTTCGCAACCCTATCAACGGCGACGCTATTTTTCTCAGCCCGGAAAAGTCGATGGAGATCCAGTATGATCTCGGGTCCTACATCGTGATGATCTTTGATGAGTGCACACCCTATCCGGCCGAGCACGACTACGCTGAAAAATCGATGCAAATGTCGCTACGCTGGGCGGCCCGCAGCCGTCAGCGGTTTGACGAAATGCAAAATAAAAATGCGCTGTTTGGTATCATCCAGGGCGGTATTTACGAAGATTTACGAGATGTATCGGTAAAAAGACTGGTAGAGATCGGCTTTGATGGTTACGCTGTGGGCGGCCTGGCCGTGGGTGAGCCAAAAGCGGATATGCACCGCATCCTGGAACACGTCTGCCCGCAGATTCCGGCGGATAAACCCCGGTATCTGATGGGCGTGGGCAAACCCGAGGATTTGGTGGAGGGCGTACGTCGGGGCATTGACATGTTCGATTGCGTCATGCCCACCCGCAACGCCCGTAACGGACATTTGTTCGTCACCGGCGGTGTGGTGAAAATTCGCAACGCCATCCATAAAAACGATGTATCGACGTTGGATGAACATTGTGATTGTTACACTTGTCGCAATTACAGTCGCGCATACTTGCATCATCTCGATCGATGCAACGAAATATTGGGTGCCCGTCTGAATACCATCCACAATTTGCGTTATTATCAGCGTTTGATGGCGGGTTTACGCCAGGCTATCGATGAGGGTAAATTAGAGCGTTTTGTTGAAGATTTTTATGGTCGGAGGGGACTACCCGTTCCGCCTTTAGTCGCTGAGTTAAATAACAATGAGGGAATTTAAATGAGCTTTTTCAGTTCTGACGCCGCCGCTTCCGCCACCGGCCCGTCCCAGGGAAGTCCTTACTCTCTGGTGATTATGCTGGTGGTGTTTGGTTTGATTTTTTATTTCATGATTCTGCGTCCACAGCAAAAACGCGCTAAAGATCATAAAAAACTGATGGACTCCATCGGCAATGGCGATGAAGTGCTGACTACCGGCGGTCTGGTCGGTCGTGTCACCAAAGTCGCGGACACTGGCTATATTGCGATTGCGCTTAATGATACCAATGAAGTGGTCATCAAGCGTGATTTCGTGGCCGCTGTTCTGCCGAAAGGTACGATGAAGGCGCTGTAATAATCGATTTTCCCGAAGGGAACTGCCGTGTTAAACCGTTATCCTTTATGGAAGTACATTATGCTTATCCTGGCACTATTTGTCGGGTTGCTGTATGCGCTTCCAAACCTATATGGTGAGGATCCGGCCGTACAAATCACTGGCGCGCGCGGTGCCGCCGCCAGTGAAACGACGCTGGTCCAGATCCAAAATGTCCTCAAAGAACAAAACATCACCACGAAATCTGTTGCATTGGAAAATGGTGCAATCCTGGCGCGTTTCGCCAATCCGGACGTGCAGCTGCGCGCTCGCGAGGCGTTATTGGCCGCGCTTGGCGATAATTATGTCGTTGCGCTGAACCTGGCCCCGGCCACCCCGCCTTGGTTGGCATTACTGGGCGCCGAACCGATGAAGCTGGGTCTGGATCTGCGCGGCGGCGTTCACTTCCTGATGGAAGTTGATATGGATACCGCCCTGGGTAAGCTCCAGGAGCAGACCATGGATACCCTGCGCACCGATTTGCGCGAAAAAGGCATCCCCTATGCGACCGTGCGTAAAACCGACAATTATGGTACCGAAGTCGGTTTTCGGGATGCGGCCGCCCGCGATCAGGCGATTTCCTACCTGTCGCCGCGTCACCGGGATCTGGTGCTTGACAGCGTGGGCGATACCGGCCTGCGTGCCGTAATGGCCGACACCCGTCTACGCGAAGCGCGCGAATACGCGGTACAGCAGAACATCACCATCCTGCGTAACCGGGTAAATCAACTTGGCGTGGCGGAACCGCTGGTACAGCGCCAGGGGGCCGATCGGATTGTGGTTGAACTGCCCGGCATCCAGGATACCGCGCGCGCCAAGGAAATTCTTGGCGCCACCGCTACCCTGGAGTTCCGCCTGGTTAACAGCGCGGTCGATCGTACCGCCGCCGCAAGCGGAAGGGTGCCCGGGGATTCAGAGGTGAAATCCACCCGCGAAGGTCAACCGGTGGTGCTGTACAAACGGGTGATCCTCACCGGCGATCATATCACCGACTCCACTTCCAGCGCCGACGAGTACAATCGTCCGCAGGTTAATATATCGCTGGACAGCACCGGCGGCACCAATATGTCCAATTTCACCAAGGATAATATCGGCAAGCCGATGGCTACGCTGTTTGTGGAATATAAGGACAGCGGTAAAAAAGACGCCAACGGCCGGTCCGTCCTGGTGAAACAGGAAGAGGTCATCAACGTCGCGACTATCCAGTCCCGCTTGGGCAACAGCTTCCGCATCACCGGTATCGACAACCCCAACGAGGCGCGCCAGCTGTCGCTGCTGTTGCGTGCCGGGGCCCTGATCGCACCCATCCAGATTGTGGAAGAGCGCACCATCGGGCCAACCTTGGGGATGCAAAATATTACCCAGGGGCTGCAGGCTTGCCTGTGGGGGCTGGTGGCCTCCATCGTGTTTATGGTGGTGTGGTATCGTAAGTTCGGCTTGATTGCCACCACTGCGCTGGTTGCCAACCTGATCATGATCGTGGGCATCATGTCCTTGCTGCCGGGTGCGACATTAACCATGCCGGGTATCGCCGGGATCGTGTTGACACTCGCCGTAGCGGTGGATGCCAACGTGTTGATCAATGAGCGTATCAAGGAAGAGCTCAAGAATGGGCGTACCGTCCAGCAGGCCATCCATGAAGGCTATCGCGGTGCATTCTCCAGTATCGTTGACGCCAACGTTACCACGTTGATTACCGCCATTATCCTGTATGCGGTAGGCACCGGTTCCATTAAGGGTTTTGCCATCACCACCGCGATTGGGGTTGCCACCTCAATGTTTACGGCGATTGTCGGCACTCGTGCCATCGTTAACCTGCTTTACGGCGGTAAACGTATCAGCAAGCTGTCAATTTAGGAGTGGGTTGTGGCTCAGCAACAACATAGTGTTGAAGATTTGAATTACGGCCGTAAAGTCTATGACTTTATGCGCTGGGATTATGTGGCGTTCAGTATCTCGATTACGCTGTTAGTTATCTCTGTCGCCATTATGTCGGTGCGGGGATTTAACTGGGGACTGGATTTCACCGGCGGGACGGTTATCGAACTGAACCTGGAAAAAACCGTTGATTTGGACGCCATGCGTGATTCGCTGGAAAAAGCCGGTTTCAAGGAGCCGCTTATCCAGAACTTTGGCAGCAGCCGTGATGTTATGGTGCGCATGCCTCCGGTGCAGGATGGCGCCGGTCAAGAGCTGGGAAATAAAGTGCTTGGCGTAATTAACCAGACGTTCAATCAGAACGCCGCGGTTAAACGTATCGAGTTCGTCGGGCCAAGCGTGGGCGGCGATCTGGCTCAGGCCGGTGGCATGGCGCTCCTGGTGGCGTTAATTTGTATCCTGATTTACGTTGGGATCCGGTTCGAATGGCGCCTGGCGTTGGGGGCGGTATTGGCTCTGGCCCATGACGTGGTGATTACCATGGGGGTATTGTCGCTGTTTCATGTGGAAATCGATCTGACCATCATTGCGTCGTTGATGTCGGTTATCGGGTATTCACTGAACGACAGTATTGTGGTCTCCGACCGTATTCGTGAGAATTTCCGCAAGATCCGTCGCGGCAGTTCTTACGAAATTATCAACGTATCCCTGACCCAGACGTTGAGCCGAACCATTATGACCTCGGCCACCACCCTGATGGTGGTGCTGATGTTGTTTATCTTCGGTGGCCCGATACTGGCCGGCTTCTCGTTGACCATGCTGATCGGCGTGACCATCGGTACCGTTTCCTCCATCTATGTCGCCTCGGCTCTGGCGCTTAAGTTGGGTATGAAGCGTGAACATATGCTGCAGCAAAAAGTTGAGAAAGAAGGTGCGGATCAACCGTCCCTACTGCCTTAACAACGTGCCGCTAGACTAAAAAAATCCCGCTTCGGCGGGATTTTTTTTAATAGGAAGTCCACGCTGCCGCAACGGGAAGTCCGCCGCGTATTTGGCGTTATTGGCGCGACAGCGGCTTGACGGCATCGGGTGCGGCGGGGCTATCCGCAGTGTTGGCCGTGATGCCGTGCAGTCGTATATAACCCACTTGTTCTGGCGTCAGGCCGCTGAGGCGAAGCTCGATCGTGGCTTCCGGCTTGGGCAGTAGTGAGGCTGGTACGTTAATCGGCTGGCTTAGCATATCAGCGGTTAAGGGTTTACCGGAGGAGGAATCGACCTGTCCCCAATCCACTGTGGCATGAAACGGCGGCAGAGGCGAGCTGTCGGCGGTGCGTATTTGCAGCAGGGCCCGCGATCCGTTGGCTTCGGTTTCCACCTGGCCTAAGGATACCAGCAGTTTGCCGATCTGACTTTCCACCTGCGCACCGGTATGCGCTGCCGGATAGAGATACACCCCGCTGGTGGATTGTTCATTAAGGGCATTTTGCTGCATTAATGCCGACACCTGATGATTGAGGTAATCCAACCGCTGGTTAAGCTGGCTGACCTGCCCCTTTAATGAGGGCGCTTTAGGGTTCGATTGCTGCGCGCAGCCTGAAAGGAACAGCAACGCGGCGACAGTAAAAAATGAACTATAACTGGTTGTCATCACTACAGTTTCCTTTTTTTCTCAATTAGCTACAGCTTAGCCCGGAACGTCGCAAATGTCATGGCATGAAAGGATCGCCGCGCATCGGGATCGCGTTATCCCGCCGGGTAGCCCCTTTGTTGTCGCCGCGGTTCGCGCTAAACTAACCTATCCGTATCAGTCGTCAGGATGCCTTATGCATTGTCCATTTTGTTCAGCAGTCGACACCAAGGTTATCGACTCCCGCCTGGTGGGGGAGGGTTCGCAGGTTCGCCGCCGCCGGCAATGCCTGGTCTGCAACGAGCGATTTACTACTTTTGAAGTGGCCGAGCTCGTTTTGCCCAGAGTCATAAAAAGTAATGACATCCGGGAGCCGTTTAATGAGGATAAACTACGCGGCGGCTTTTTAAAGGCGCTGGAAAAAAGGCCGGTAAATTCAGATGATGTTGAAATGGCCATCAATCATATCAAATCCCAGTTGCGCGCCACCGGCGAGCGTGAAGTCCCGAGTAAAATGATCGGCAATCTGGTGATGGATGCGCTGAAAAAACTCGATAAGGTAGCCTATATCCGCTTCGCTTCGGTTTATCGCAGTTTTGAGGACGTGCGCGAGTTCGGTGAAGAGATTGCCCGCCTCCAAGATTAAGGATCCCGGCTATGCAGCCTGATGAATTTTATATGGCTCGCGCAATCGAGCTGGCGCGGCGCGGTCGGTTTACCACTGCGCCCAATCCGAACGTCGGGTGCGTCATCGTGCGCGAACAACGGATCGTTGGTGAGGGTTATCACCAGCGGGCCGGGGAAGCGCACGCGGAGGTCCACGCTCTGCGCATGGCCGGTGACGCGGCGCGCGGCGCCACGGCTTACGTCACGCTCGAACCCTGCAGCCATTATGGCCGGACTCCCCCCTGTTGCGACGCGCTGATCGCGGCGGGCATATCACGGGTGGTGGTGGCGATGCAGGACCCCAACCCCCAGGTCTCCGGTCGCGGCATGTACCGGCTGGGGCAGGCGGGCGTGGCGGTCGAGCATGGCCTGATGATCGATGAGGCCGAAGGGCTGAATCTGGGCTTCCTCAAGCGTATGCGTACCGGTTTTCCCTACGTTCAGCTTAAGCTGGCGGCATCTCTTGATGGGCGTACCGCCATGGCCTCAGGTGAGAGTCAGTGGATTACCTCGCCCCAGGCACGAGGGGATGTTCAGGCTTTTCGCGCGCAAAGCGGCGCGATACTCTCCACCAGCGCCACGGTGCTGGCCGACGATCCCGCGCTCAACGTGCGCTGGGATGATCTGTCGGAATCCCTCCGCGCCGGTTATCCCAAGGCGTCGCTGCGCCAGCCGACACGGGTCATTATCGATAGCGATAATCGGGTGAGGCCCGCACATCGGGTGGTCGCCCAAGGCGGGCAAACGTGGCTTGCCCGCCTTGGGCCCGATGACCTGGACTGGCCGGGGGACGTCGAACAACTGATCCTGCCCGCCAGGGCTGATGCCGATTCTCAAGGCGGAACGCCGAAGATTGACCTCGTGGCGCTGATGCTGCTGCTGGCTCAACGGCAGATTAACAGCCTCTGGGTGGAGGCCGGCGCGTCATTGGCCGGCGCATTGCTCGGCGCCGGCTTGGTGGATGAGGTGATTCTTTATCTGGCCCCCAAGCTGCTCGGCAGCGAGGCCCGTGGTTTATGCATCCTGCCCGGTTTGGAAAAACTGTCCCAGGCGCCGGAGTTCACCGTCGCCGACGTGCGTCAGATCGGTCCGGACATCCGACTGCGGCTCAAACCTTGCTACCCGTAGCAATTGGCCCGAGCAGCGGGCCAAAGAATATGTTAGAATCCGCCCCCTCGTGGGGCAATTACCGCCATTTGCCAATAGAAGGAAAGCCATGAACGTTATTGAAGGTGTTGTTGCAACCCCGAATGCCCGTATAGCGATTGCGATTGCGCGTTTTAACCACTTCATCAACGACAGCCTGCTCGAAGGCGCCATTGATGCGTTGAAGCGTATTGGTCAGGTGAAAGACGAGAATATCACCGTGGTATGGGTTCCTGGCGCCTATGAGCTGCCGTTGGCAACCCGCGCATTGGCGAACAGTAAAAAATTTGATGCCGTGGTGGCGCTGGGCACGGTAATCCGTGGCGGCACCGCGCATTTTGAATATGTCGCAGGCGAATGCAGCTCCGGTTTGTCAAGCGTTGCCATGAGCAGTGAGCTGCCGGTGGCTTTTGGCGTATTGACAACGGAAAGTATTGAGCAGGCAATAGAACGCGCCGGCACCAAAGCCGGCAATAAAGGTGCGGAAGCCGCGTTGACCGCGCTTGAAATGATCAACGTACTGAAAGCTATCAAAGCGTAAGTAAAGGGGAAATTCGTGAAACCTGCTGCTC
>JAATGH010000130.1 GCA_015654745.1 Enterobacterales bacterium | reverse complement strand
CCGGCATTACCGTGCTGGCGGGGGTGGGTGCGGTAGGCCCGGACTATACCGATTTCGCCCGGCTGTATTTCAACGACGCCAATCAGGCGGACGCGGCCCTGCCCGATACCGACCCGGCCAACACCGGCAAGGTGCCGGCCACCTATGAGGCTGAACTGCTGCAGTGGTTGCGGCAGCGCTTCGGTTATGACGGCAGTGAGGAGGAGGCTCTGGCCTACTTCCTGGCGCTGCCGCTTGAGCAGCAAGGCATTTTTGTGCGGCAGGTGTATTTCGAGGAACTGGACGCCGGCGGCAAGGAGTTCAACGACCCGGACAGAAAACGCTACCAGAGCTACCTGCGCGGGCGCGATGCTATCGCCGCGCTGTTTCCGGACAGCGACGGGCAGGGCAATCCCATTACCTATGACGGCGATATCACTTTGTTCGGCAATTCCGGTATTCATACCGATTTTGGCGGAGCCATTCAGACCCTAACCCCCGGAGGTGAGACGGTGGTGGGGGTGGAAGGCGTCAACCCGCCGGCCACAGCAGGGGTCATCACTCAGGGCTCGGGCGACATTCTGATGTACTCGCTGGGCAGCATCCTGCTGGGTCAGAGCCGTATCATGACCACCTTTGGTGGCAATATTCTGGCCTGGTCGGCTATCGGTGATATCAACGCCGGCCGGGGCGCCAAGACCACGGTGGTATACACCCCGCCCAGGCGCATTTACGACAGCTACGGCGATGTCGCGCTATCGCCGGTAGCGCCGAGCACCGGGGCGGGTATCGCTACGCTTAATCCGATCCCGGAAGTGCCGCCGGGGGACATCAATCTGGTGGCGCCGCTGGGCACCATTGATGCTGGCGAAGCGGGTATTCGGGTATCGGGTAACGTTAACGTCGCGGCGCTGCGGGTGGTAAACGCAGCAAACATCCAGGTGCAGGGCAAATCCACCGGTATTCCCACCATAGCGGCGGTCAACGTCGGGGCGCTGACCTCGGCCAGCCAGGCGGCCAGCAGCGCGGTGCAGGCGGCGGAACAGATCTCGCGTCAGGCGCAGCGTGACCAGCCGTCGATCATTAGCGTGGAAATCCTGGGTTATGGCAATGAACAGCTTGCCCTGGGCAACGCCGGTGCAAATGTTTCAGCACCGGTGTCAGGGGATCAAGCAGAAAACACCAGCGCTTATGATCAGTCCAGCCCCATACAATTGGTTGGTTACGGGCAGGATCTCAAAACCGGGCAAGCCTCCCACTTGACTGACAGGGAACGCCGGCGGTTACAGCAAAACAGATAGCCTCCCTTTATAGCACTACTTCCGGCCCTGTTTCCCTTGTAACCAGGTTACAAGGCTGGCTAATGCTTTTGTGACCGGCAATGACCAAGACTTGTTTGATATGGACCAGAGGCCCCGCATGATGATACGCGTTTCAGTAGAAATACCGGCAGAGGCGGCTGCGGCAGACCACCACCCGACATCACTGCAGCAATATCTGGTGGCGCATTACGCCACGTTGCGCAATCGGCTCGCCCTGCGTCTGGGGTGTCCCAACCTGGCCTGCGAATGTTTGCACGATACCTGGCTGCGGCTGGCCGAGGCAAGTGTACCGGTCACGGTGGACAACCCGGGGGCTTACGTGTATCGCATCGCCTGCAACCTGGCCACGGACCGGGTGCGCAATAGCAGGCCGTGGCAATACACTGCGGATGCGGACCTGGAACTCGAACAGGTGGCCGATAGTACGCCGGGACCGGCAACGATTGCCGAGGCTCGTTCAGAGCTGGATGAAGTCATGCGGGTATTGCAGCGCTTGCCCCTGCGGCACCGGTCGATACTGCTCAAGTTGCGATTGGAGGAAGAGAGCCGCGAGGAGGTCGCCAATCGGTATGGCGTGTCGTCACGACGCGTCGACCAATTGTTGCGTCAGGCCCTGGATTTTTGTATCGGGGAAACGGAACAAATGGTCCCCGTTGGGGATACCCTTTCACGCAAAGCATTCGCTCCAAGATGGCTGCATATGCCCATCATGTACGAGGGTAAGACTGCGGCGGGAGGATAGCAGTTAGTACCGGATGAACTCAGGCTGACAACGGGCGTTAAAAATCATCGATTTTATCTGCTGGGACGAAGGTGGTCATGGCTGTTGGCGCTTTTAAGGCAACAGTCAAACGGCGGCGTCAGTGAGCGGGCTTCCAAAGCGAAAGCCCGACGCCGTGACAAACGGCAGGCCGGCGAACCTATCAGGGTATGCGCCCCTATCAAACAAAATGGCGGCAGCGGCATCAGACATCCTTCTTTGCTTTCTAAGAGTTTGTAACTTATTCGTCATATTGTGCTGGCAGAATGCTCCTATTTCTCCGGTGCCTGCATGATGCCGAATCGTTCCTCCATTTTGCCGCGCTATTTTTAATGGCATTAAGCCTTCATGTTACGTTAGTGATCCCAGTTTTAAACAGTGCTTTATATATGCAATTTCACGCCATGAAAATAGTTTATTTCAATTCAGAATATTGTTTGACAAAATTTGTAAAAACAATTTTTTTCACATTTAAAGCATGTTTCACGACAAAATTTTTACATCAACCATAATCTGAGATGGCGCTGTGCCAAAATAGCTGGAGGGCGAGACAGTAAGGCCCGCGACCGGCGAGCCAACTTTGTCGATTATAAAACCAGACTGCACTCCGATTTTTTTATATCAAAGTTAAGATTGAACATTCTTTTGAGTATGTTTAATGATTCTTTTGTCCTGTCAAAATTATTTTGTGATAAGACAGTAATGCTCCTAATCTTGTTTGTGTCTATAGGAATTGATATGTAGGGAATTAAGATTCCATCTCTTTCCCGCCATTCAATGAGTTTGTTTTTTTCGGCAACGGTATCTTCATATTCTTCAGTGGCGAGGTCTACGGATTTTCTCTCTGAATAAATAAACCTATGTTCTTTTTCATGCGACCATTCTATCTTTTTCGTAGAGCAACATAAAAAATGTATTTCGTTGTAAACTTCTTGAATATATTCACTTGATATGTTTTCTGTGTTATTTTTTTTATTAATTTTAGTAATGCTTTTCGAGATAAATAATTATCAATGATATTTTCAATATTACTAGTGCTATATTCAACGGCACTAAACCTCGATGCGAAATGCGAGTGAATTTCCTTATTGAGTTTGGATTTTTCATCAATTGAACTTTGAAGATCATGATAGTCAAATTCAATACAATAGTTCACTTTTTTGCGCCCATAAGAAATCCAATGTTGTAAGGAATCTGTTTGTTCTGTAAAGCAACATACGTAAAAATCTTTCCTATTCCTTGAAAAGAAATTTGTTATTTCTTTATAAAAGTTATTATGGGGGGAGTTAAGGTCTGTTTTTTCTTCTAACTTTTTAATTTCATTGGTGCAATGCTTAAAACAATAATTATACTCTGAAATGTCATTTAAAAACTTGTGATTAGTCGCTCGTAAACGACTATTTTTTATAATTCCCAATACACCACTTGCATCGGTATAATGATATAATTTGTCATTCATAATTAAATTTCCCTGAATATAAATTCGGATGATTTTTTGAGTATTGAATAAATCTTTGTAAAATATCACAATCGTGCATTGGATACTTACCGGTCTTGATGAAAGCGCTGGAAGCCAGCGTTGATATACGCATACGCGCATCTTATCAAAAGAGACGACGATAGCAACATCAGACAGGTTTCCATGCTATCAACGAATTGTAACTTATTCGTCATATTGTGCTGGCACGATGCTCCTATTTCTCCGGTGCCTGCATGATGCCGAATCGCTCCTCCATTTTGCCGCGCTATTTTTGCCTGGTGATGGCCGGATTGCATCGCAACGCGGTGTTGTGGGGAGGGATTGTGCTGCTGATACCGGTATTGGCTTCAGCGCACACGGCAGGGAGCGTGCTTGTTAAAGGGAATGCGCTGCCGGTGTTCGCATCATCGAATTCATTGAGTCAAACGTTTGACTGTAACATTCCGGCGCAACCGTCGGT
>JAATGH010000439.1 GCA_015654745.1 Enterobacterales bacterium | reverse complement strand
TTGGGATAAACATGGTTGGACGGGACACGGCTAAACCTCTTTCAACGGTTGCTCGTTAGTCAAAAGGTATTTCGCCGGCGGTGCCGGCGAAACGGGTAGATGGTGTTACGCCGTCAGACGCGCTGCATCCTGGGCGATAACCAATTCTTCATTGGTGGTGATCACAATGGCCGGGCGGCTGGCGTCGGTGGTGATGACGCCGCTATTGCCGAAGCGGGCGGCTTCATTGCGTTTATGATCGATTTCAAAGCCGAGCAGCGACAGTTTGCCCAGCGTCAGTTCACGAACTTTCGCCGCGTTTTCGCCGATGCCGCCGGTGAAGATCACCGCATCCAGCCGGCCTTCCATCAGGGATGTGTAAGAACCAATATATTTTGCCAGACGATGACAGAATACGTCCATGGCGCGCTTGGCTTCTGGTTTGGTGTCGTAGTTGTCGATTACCCAACGCATATCGCTGGTCACTCCGGTCAGGCCGAGCAGCCCGGATTCCTTAGTAAGCAATTTATCGATTTGTTCAATCGTCATACCCATGGCATTATGGAGATAAAAGACGATGGCGGGATCGATATCGCCGCTGCGGGTGCCCATAACCAGGCCTTCCAGCGGGGTAAGCCCCATGGACGTATCGACGCTTTGTCCGTTGCGCACCGCGGTAACCGAGCCGCCGTTGCCAAGATGGCAGGTAATCAGATTAACCTGTTCCATCGGCTTATCAAGCATCCTTGCGGCCTCGCGGGTCACATAAAAATGGCTGGTGCCGTGCGCGCCGTAGCGGCGGATGCGGTGCTCTTCATATAATGAGTATGGCAGGGCATAGAGGTACGACTCTTCCGGCATGGTCTGATGGAACGCGGTATCGAATACGGCCACGTTTTTATCGGCCAGTTTGGGAAAGGCTTTCAGGGCCTCATTGATACCAATGATATGCGCTGGATTGTGCAAAGGGGCAAACGGGATGGAATCTTTGATTGCCTGCAAAACGTCATTGGAAAGCAGTGCGGAGCTGGTGTATTTTTCGCCGACATTGACAATGCGATGCCCAATGGCGGTGAGCTGTGCGGATAATTCTGGTTTTTGAGCAAGAATTGTATTAACAATAAAGCTCAACGCTTCGCTATGCGCGGCGCCGTTGCCTAGTTGAGCTTCGTGCTTACCGCCGTCGATTTTCCATTTAATACGGGCTTCGGGCAGATTGAAGCATTCGGCTAGGCCGGAGAGATGTTCTTCACCATTTGCGGCATCTATAATGGCAAACTTCAGTGATGAACTGCCGCAGTTAAGAACCAGTACAAGCTTACTCGACATGAAAGTACCTATCTGTTATGCATGGGTGTAATGCATGGTTAATAAATCATCAATCAGTCTTAAAGCGTAGCGCATTATGCCGTTGAGATTTATGATTAACATCATGCCAATGTGGGTTTTGTTAGCATGAAATCGAAAAACCGTTGAAGTTAAACATTATATTTGAAACGCATGTTCCTGCCCATCCGCGAACGCAGGCGGGGGGATAACGCAGTCTCATTGCGCAGGCGGTGCCACACCGGCCTACAGGCGGCAATAAGGATAACGATTGCCGGCATTAAAGACAAAATATATTTAAAAGTTATCAAAATAGATTGTGAATTTGCACAAAAATTTTAAATTTTATTCGTAAAGTTGAGGCCCGCTATGGCGACACTCCCTTCCGGTTCGGTAAGTTGGTATAAAATTTTTCAGCGCGGACAAGACTATATGAAAACCTGGCCGGCCGATAAACGCCTGGCGCCACTTTTTCCAGAAAACCGCATGATTGTCGCGACCCGCTTCGCGGTACGTTATATGCCCGCGGTAGCGGTGTTTACGCTTTCCTGGCAAATTGCCATGGGCGGCCAGCTCGGTCCTGCGGTGGCGACGGCGATCTTTGCCTGCAGCCTGCCGATGCAGGGCCTATGGTGGCTGGGTAAACGCTCTATATCACCCTTGCCCCCCACGTTGCTGCACTGGTTTCATGAAGTGCGCCATCAGCTGAGCGAGGCGGGACAAGCCATGGCGCCGGTGGAAGGCATTCCGACCTATCAGATGCTGGCCGACGTGCTCAAACGCGCGTTCAAATTACTGGATAAGGCTTTTCTGGACGATCTCTAAGTATATTTCGATGTGGATGCGGGCGGACAGCCGATGCTCGTACGGGGGCTTCGCAGGCGGTGACGCGCGCTAAATCACCCCGCCTTCGTTGATCTGGCCGGCGACCGATTCTACGGTCGCGCCGGGCGAAATTTCGCCACCTGCTGTTTTAAATCAAAGAAGCGTCGGCTTGCGGTTCCGTCGGCCAGGGCATTATGCGATGCTAGCCCAAGGCGAGCGTCGGCGCAAAACAGGCATATAAGAGGAGTTGATGATGGAGATGACAAACGCCCAACGGCTAATTCTGTCGAACCAGTATAAAATAATGTCCATGCTGGAACCGGACAGCGCCGAGCGTTACCGCCGTCTACAGACCATCGTGGAACGTGGCTATGGTTTGCAAATGCGTGAACTAGACCGCGAATTCGGCCAGTTGAGCGAGGATGTTTGCCGCACGATTATCGATATCATGGAATTGCACCATGCGCTGCAGGTTTCCTGGTCGAATCTTAAGGATCGGCAGGATATTG
The DNA here is from genome assembly GCA_015654745.1 of Enterobacterales bacterium. GTDB lineage: Bacteria > Pseudomonadota > Gammaproteobacteria > Enterobacterales > Enterobacteriaceae > Acerihabitans. Next base: position 6,028 of record JAATGH010000439.1, on the reverse strand, counting down.
ACGAGCGGCGCCTGGCGTTCCTCGGGTTTGATGCCGCGACCGAGGCCCGTTATCTCGGCTACGTGCGGTTTATGGTCTCCACCGAGGGACGCTATCCCCACTTTGACTCCGGCACTCATGGTTTTAACGCACAGACCAAGATGTGGGATAAATACCTGCGTATGCTGGCCGTCTGGCAATCCTGTCCGCGCCAATATCACCTCAGCGCGGTGGAAATCACCCAAATTATCAACGCCTGATGGCTTAACCCGGAGATATGCCCGTGCTATGTAAAGGTTTTCTGTTTGACCTTGATGGAACGCTGATTGATTCATTACCGGTAGTGGAATTAGCGTGGGGAAACTGGGCCAGGCGCCGCCATGTCCCGCTGCAGGACGTGTTTAGCTTTATCCATGGCAAACAGGCGATCACCTCTTTACGCCATTTTATGCCCGGAGAAAGCGAAGAGGTGATCCAGGCCGAATTCACCGCCTTGGAAAACTTTGAGGCGCAATGCATCGAGGGCGTCACCGCGCTGCCGGGTGCCGTTGCGCTGCTCACGACGCTAAATCAGCTGGGCATACCTTGGGCCATCGTCACGTCGGGCTCGATTCCGGTGGCTTCCGCTCGATTGCGGGCGGGCCATATACCGCCGCCGGCGGTGTTGATTACCGCTGAACAGGTCGCTAGGGGCAAGCCCCAGCCGGATGCTTATCTGCTGGGCGCGCAACGATTGGGATTGCACCCCGCCGAATGTATCGTGGTGGAGGATGCGATTGCCGGTATTCAGGCGGGTCTGGCGGCCGGCTGCCCGGTGATAGCGGTCAATCCCCCCGAGGATACGCCGCAAAAAGAGGCTATCGGTTTGCTGATAACCTCCCTTGAGCAACTGTCCATTGAGCCAGATATGCACGGCGTGCGGGTGAGTCTGCGCTAAGCGTGGGTAAACGACAACCCGGCATAGATAAAAATGATGTAGCCCCGTATTGTCGGGGTTTTTTTATGGCATGATTTCGGCAAGATATCCGGGCTTATGCCCCGCAACGCTATGCCAGTGCCGCTGAGGGGCTATTGCGGCTCGGCCTACAACCGGTTTAGGACAAATATGAGCCATCAACTCATCTGGGTGCTGACGTTACTGCTGGTCGCGATCTTCTTGTTTATCACTAATAAAGTACGTATGGATGTGGTCGCGCTGCTGGTCATCATTGCGTTTGTGCTCAGCGGTACGCTAACGTTGTCCGAGGCGAGCGCGGGTTTTAGCGATCCGAACGTTATTTTGATTGCCGCGTTATTTGTGATTGGCGAAGGATTGGTGCGTACCGGCGTCGCCTATCAGGTTGGCGAGTGGTTGATGCGGGTGGCGGGCCAAAGTGAAACCCGCATGCTGATTTTGTTAATGGTCACGGTTGCGTCGCTTGGGGCGGTGATGAGCTCCTCCGGCGTGGTGGCGATCTTTATCCCGGTGGTGCTGCGGGTCTCGCTGCGCATGAAAACCTCCCCTAGCCGTATGATGATGCCGCTCAGCTTTGCCGCGTTGATCAGCGGTATGATGACGTTGGTCGCAACGCCGCCGAATATGGTGGTCAACAGCGAGCTCGTCCGCGACGGTGCCGAGGGCTTCGGTTTTTTCGCGGTGACGCCGGTGGGTATCGTGGTGTTGATTATGGGCGTCGGTTATATGCTGCTGGCACGCTATTGGCTGGGCAGTGGGGAGGGGGATCGGAACCGGGAACAATGGAAACGCCGGACCTTTCGCGATCTGATCCGCGATTATAAGCTTACCGGCAGGGCCCGGCGGTTGGCGGTACGACCAGGTTCGCCACTGGTTGGCCAGCGGTTGGATGATTTACGCCTGCGCGATCGCTATGGCGCCAACGTGGTGGGGATCGAGCGGTGGCGAAAATTTCGCCGGGTGATGATCAGCGCTGGCGGCAATACCGAACTGCACCAGCGCGACGTGCTGCTGATTGATATGACCGCTTCCGAAATGGGGTTACGCCAGTTTTGCAGTGAGCAGCACTTAGAGCCGTTGATCCTGCGCGGCGAATATTTTTCCGATCAGGCTCGAGATGTGGGGATGGCCGAGGTGAGCCTGATCCCGGATTCGGAGTTGATCGGCAAGACGCTGCGTCAGGTCGGTTTTCGCAGCCGCTATGGGGTCAATGTGGTCGGTATTCGCCGTAACGCGCAGGCGATGACCGGCAAATTAACCGATGAGGAGCTATCGCTGGGGGATATTTTGCTGGTGATCGGCGACTGGAAGCTGATCCGTCAGTTGCAAATAAAAAAGAACAATTTTATTTTGCTAAACCTGCCCGCCGAGGTGGATGACGTGGCTCCGGCCGTCAGTCAGGCGCCCCATGCGTTACTTTGTCTCGTGCTCATGGTGGCGATGATGCTTACCGAGGAGATCCCCAATCCGGTCGCCGCGTTAATCGCCTGTGTGCTGATGGGAAAATTCCGTTGTATTGATATGGAAAGTGCCTATCGCGCGATCCATTGGCCCAGCCTGATTTTGATTGTCGGCATGATGCCGTTTGCGCTGGCGTTGCAAAAAACCGGCGGCGTGGACTTGGTGGTGCGACTGTTAATGGATATTTCGGGCGGGGCGGGGCCCCATGTGATGCTGGTGAGCCTGTTTATCCTGTGCGCGACGATTGGGTTATTCATCTCCAATACGGCTACCGCGGTACTGATGGCGCCGATCGCGGTGGCCGCCGCCCGCGAAATGGGCGTCTCTCCCTACCCATTTGCCATGATCACCGCGATTGCCGCCTCGTCCGCCTTTATGACGCCGGTATCATCACCGGTCAACACCTTGGTGCTCACGCCGGGCGGCTATAAATTCAGCGATTTTATTCGCATCGGCGTGCCCTTCACCTTAATGGTGATGGCGGTCAGCGTGGTGCTGGTGCCGATGCTGTATCCCTTCTGAAACGATTCGGCGTCAGGCCCGGGGGACGCGCCTAAAGCGGCGAATCCTGGCTGATTTCGTCAAGTGACAGGCTAAAGCTGGGCACAAACACCGTCATAAAATATTCCATTTCAGCACTATGGCGTAGCGCCAGGGTTTTTTCCAGCCTGGCCAGGGCCATGGTGAACTCGTTATTACCAGCGGAAATCTCCTCCAGACACTTAAGATAAGCGCACAAGGTATCCGCCTGTTTTACCACTGTTTTTTCTTCTGGCGAATAATGTTCTTCGTCAATGAGCGCCCGGTAGTCATCCTGTAGCTCCGGCGGTAACATCGCGATCAGTTTCTGCTGGGCGATGCGCTCGATATTTTTATATTCATGAGCTATTTGGGCGTTAAAATATTTGATGGGCGTGGGCATATCGCCGGTAAGCACTTCGCTGGTGTCATGGTACATCGCCATCAGGGCAATACGCTCCGCATTGAGATGACCGCCGAATTTACGGTTTTTTATTACCGCCAGCGCATGGGCGACAAAAGCGACCTGCAGGCTATGCTCGGACACATTCTCCGTGCGCACGTTACGCATCAGCGGCCAGCGATTTATGAGCTTTAAACGTGAAAGATGGGCGAAAAAATGGCTTTGGGTCATGACAGGCTCTTACGACGATGAATAAGGGATCTATTGTGGACATTGCCTGGTGATTATGCAAATCCGGTCAATCGCGAGCATGGCGGGGATTATGCGCGTGCGGTGAATCCGGGCCAGGTGGCCCGGACCCGCGGGTTACTGATGATAATGCTGCAGAAAACGGCCAAACTTACCGATGGCGCTTTCCAGTATGTCGACGCTTGGGAGCGTGACTATGCGCAAATGATCCGGCGCCGGCCAGTTAAATGCGCTGCCTTGCACCAGCAGTACCTTCTCTTGTAGCAGCAAATCCAGTACCAGCTTTTGGTCGTCCAGGATATTAAACCGCCGGGCGTCGATGCGCGGGAACATATAAAGCGCACCGCTGGGTTTTACACAGGATACGCCGGGGATCTCATTGATCAGCTCCCAAGCGCGGTTACGCTGTTCAAACAAGCGTCCACCGGGTTTGATAAATTCGCTGATGCTTTGGTAACCGCCGAGCGCGGTTTGAATGGCATGCTGCATCGGCACGTTGGCGCATAGGCGCATGGATGCCAGCATTTCAAGTCCTTCTATATAGCCCTTGGCGTGTTTTTTGGGACCGTTAAGCACCATCCAACCCTGGCGGAAACCGGCGACCCGATAGGTTTTAGACAGGCCGTTAAAGGTCACGGTCAATAAATCCGGGGCCAGGGCGGCGATGGAGTGATGCTGCGCGGCATCATAGAGGATCTTGTCGTAGATTTCATCGGAGAAGATGATCAGGTTATGCTGGCGGGCGATTTCCACCAGTTCAAGCAATATCTCCTTGCTATAGACCGCGCCGGTGGGGTTATTGGGATTGATGATCACCAGGCCGCGGGTACGGGGGGTGATTTTGCTGCGAATATCATCAAGGTCGGGGAACCAGCCGGCTTCCTCATCGCAAAGATAATGCACGGCGCTGCCGCCCGAGAGAGATACGGATGCCGTCCATAGCGGATAATCCGGCGCCGGTATCAGCATTTCATCGCCCGTATTCAATAGCGCCTGCATGGCTTGCTGAATCAGTTCGGATACGCCATTGCCGATATAGATATCCTCAACGGTAATATCATGCATATCGCGCGCCTGGTAGTGCTGCATGATGGCCTTGCGCGCGGTATATAACCCTTTTGAATCGCAATATCCTTGCGATGTTGGCAGATTGCGTATGACATCCACCAAAATTTCATCCGGCGCGTCGAAACCGAACGGCGCCGGATTGCCAATATTCAGCTTGAGAACCTTATTGCCTTCCTCTTCAAGGCGCTTGGCTTCTTTAAGCACGGGGCCTCGAATGTCATAACACACATTTTCTAATTTACTGGATTTTTCTACGGGTGCGATCACGATATTACGCCTTATACCAGAAAAACGTATTCCGACCATGGAATCACGCATTATGCATAATGTACTCTTCTGTGGTGGGCTTTTGAAGGTTCGCGAGGGGCTAAGGTGCGAATGTTCACGTTAGCTTGGCGGAATGGCGTAAAATTTATTTTTTACCCACTGTCACAGGATAAATCTCCGCATAAACACCCACATGCAATGATAATCGCTATTTGATCTGCCTTGCTTCTCCTGAATGGGGAAATAAATGAGCGTTTTTTATACTACTAAGCATCAATAAGGGCTACTCTTCCTATAGGGAAACGGCAATGTGATCGTCGTGTTGATGCCAGGTTCCACACCGGAGGGGCGCTAGGTTAATTCACGCAAAAGCGGGATTATTGAGCATGGATGCAGCGGAATGCGGGTTTAGGCGCTTAATGATGTAGGAGGTGCTGCCAGGGTATTGCTTCTCCTTAATTTTGTATGCTTTTCTCAAGGGAAATAAAGCTCACATTTTGATGCTTACAAATTATTGTTGTTTCGTTTATGGTAGCTATTTATGGTATACATTTAAGCTTAGAGAAACTCAACAACTTTTTATTTTGATTGCATAAACAATAGTTAAGAAAAATTAATGTTAATTGCGAATGTTGAGATAAAAAAAAAGCCTTCAGGCGCTAATGTTCGACATTTGTTTTAATAATGAAGAAAGTCTTTAATTAATTACCTTTAAGTTTCGGTTTCGCTTTAAAACAGTGGGATTAACATACAGCATCATATAAATGGTATCCTCATGAAAACTAGCGTATTACCAAGTGTTGGCCGCTTGGTTTGGGCTATAGCGGCGGGGGCTGTCTTTTATATAAAGTGAGAACGTGAACCATTGGCGGGACGCCGTTCTACCACGATTATAGCAAGTACCCGTAACACTGCGGCAAGCTGGGTTGATCTGATTTGCCAAGGTTGCGCGGATACGCTCATAACAGTCAAAATTTGCAAATGTTTTTTTTTGAAACACCAGGGTAGTAGTGTGTAATTAGAATACAAAAGTGAAGACAATATTATGACCAATGCAAATCGTCCAGTGCTCAATCTTGATCTTGATTTATTGAGAACGTTTGTTGCCGTCGCTGATCTCAACACCT
>JAATGH010000291.1 GCA_015654745.1 Enterobacterales bacterium | reverse complement strand
GGCAGCCCGCGCACGTCATAAATGGTCAGCAGCCAGCCTGACAGCAGGGTTTGTCCGCCGCTCCTTCCCTCACGCGTTTGCGCCCTGCGCAGGTTTACCGGGTCGTCTTGCGTTATCTCGGTGGTACCGTCGTTGTAAGCCACCCGCGCCACATTGCCCCAGCCATCATAGGTTATGCTCGCCGTGCGAGTAATGGACGCCAGCGTACCGGATTTCGGATAATCGGTGATACTCTCGCCGACGCGCTCGCCAAAGGCGTTATAGGTTGCCGTCTGGGTGTTATACCAGGTGCTGCCGCCGGTATCGATATCGTTGGCCTCCTGGCGCACCACCCGCCCCAATCCGTCGAAATAACTGCGCGCCCCGTTGCCGCTGGGGTCGGTGGTGGTGGTGGTGACCGTTATCACGCCGGAGATGGTTTGGATGCTGTAAACCAACGTCGAAATCAGCTGGTAAGAAGTGCCCGGATTTTGTATCTGGCGCACCACGCGCGCCAGCCGGTCGTATTCCGCCTGCGCCACATTGCCCAGCGCGTCGGTCTGGGAGATTACCTTGCCGCTGAGCGTCGACACCACGCGCGCGGTTCTTGCAGTGGTCCCATCATTACCGGAAAAGCTGGAGCTGGTGGTCAGATTCACTCCGCTCAATGCATACGTATAGGTTAAAGTATGCGGGTAGCTGTAATCCGCGCCGTTGGGGTAGTGCCGCTCGATGACCTCCGAGATCCGGCCATGCAACCGCGGGTTGCCAGCGCTGTTGAGGTAGGTGTAGAGGGTGAGCGTCGCGGGGATATTATTATCTCTCTCATACGTATCCGACAGCTGTATGGCATAACCGGCCGGCGCGCCGGCAAGGGCGGTGAGCGACTCGTAATAGTGGGTTTTGAGCCGGATAACTTCATCATAGGCCGTGTTTGGCGGGGTGACGGTTTCCGTTTTCACGAACCGGGTAAAACCCCACGGGTCCGGCGGGCAGTTGGCCTCGCCGGCCGGCGAATAATAGGTCATGGTGGTGACGGTGCCGTCCGGTGTTTCAGAGCGCGTCGGGTTGCCGAAGCTATCAAACTCGCTCAGACTGGTTTCGCTGCGCTGGCCGCCGGCATTGCGCCAGGTGGTGGTCTGGCTGCGCGGCAGTTGGAACTGATCGGGCTGCTGTTCAAAGGGAACGCCGTAGCGGGCATAATATTCCGTGCGCACGGTTAGCCAGTTCCCCTGGCGCAGGGTTTCCTCCAAAATTTGCAGATGAAAATTATTATAGGTACGTGTGGTGGTGGACGTTATCGCGCCGCTGGTTATCTCCTGGCTGGACCAATACGTGTAGTCAGTCAATATGGCGAACGCATTATCCCGATCCGCCGACCAGTTGCCGCTGCTGCCGTAGCCAAGGTAATTGGTGCTGGAATAACGATAGACGCTGACCGTCGCCTCCTGTCCGGCCCCCGGCGTTTTAACATGACGCCCCACCGCCGGCAGCGCCGCCAGGCGTGCATCGACCGGAAATGCCATCTCGCCGGCGTTGTACACCACATATTCTTTCAGCCCGGTGGGGTAGTTGATGCCGCTGATAGGCTGCCAGCCGCCCACCGAATAGTAGTCGAATGTCCACGACATGGCCGGCGTCACGGCAATGTTATCCACCTGCATCAGGTATTCGTTGGTGAAATACAGCACCAGGGAAAAGGCTTCATCTTGGCCCGGCCATAGGGTAAATGTCGTGCGGGAGTTGTAATAATAGGACGCCGTCAGCAGCGTAATATTGGCACCGTCGATGACCTGCGCAATCCGTGGTCGGTTAGCGACATACTCCCAGCGAAATTCCAGCCACTGGCCGGTGGGGTTGTAAAAGCGCAGCGGTACTTTAATATCGTATGGGCTCTGCGGACCGTCCAGCTCTTCAATATTGCCGTTTTTCCAGATAATACGGTAGCGGTCGGCCGTTTTAACGAAACGAAAACTGTCCAGTTTTTTCTGCACGACGGTGATAGTATTGCCGGACTCGAGAATATTATACCGCTCGCCGGTGCTCAGCACTAATTGACGGTTGCCGAAATCATAATAGGAATAACCCAATATAAAACCGTTGCCGTATCCGAAATTATCGGTTTCCAGGGGAGAATATTGCAGCCCGGCGTTGAATGTCGGCCCCAGCCCGCCGTTACCCACCAAATTGGCGATGGGGAGTGAGACGACAAACAGCCCGGTGCGCGGATCGACGCCGCCCTGCAGGCCATCCATAAAGTTGGAAGCTTGAGACGAAAACAATGAGCTCATAGTGGTGTCCTTAATTTTATGGCAATTTTTCATATAACAGGTTATACAGCTCCAGGCACATCAAAATAGTTATCAGAATTAAAAGCAAACTGAAAAAAGCCATCATTTCCGTATATATCTTGTAAGGACATTATTAAAGGCGAACCGTATACGTTACTCCAATTATAATTAGTTGCATTATTTTCATACATAGTGAACTTCACTCTTATCAATTTTGCAGGATTATCGCCAGGATTAGAGTGGTAATCTAGGGAAAGACCAGGAGCAAATCTGTATGTATAGCTTGAACTTCGAAAGAATATAACCCCATTAAACGCAATATAGCTATCTGAAGTATTACTTGAATTGGCAAAGTAAAAAATATTTACTCTGCCATTACTAGACATAACAGCAATTGGCGGTTCACTTGGTATAGGTTGGATTCCGGAAAATACATTCTCGGTCGTCCCTGCCCAAGCGGCATAGTTGTAGCCGCTTATATCAAAATCAGAAAGAAGGAACCGTTGTCCGAGCCTGGCAACTTTGAAATAGCCGCCTATTCTGGGAGTAAAATCAATATAGGCATATTCCGCATTACCCGTTCTATGCGTATAATACGGCCCTAAATTTGAAAATCTGGCCGTCCATTCTAAGGAATTAGACGCGACCAAAGAAACTATACTCTCCCGATTGGGTATAATGACATTTTTTGGATCCGAATAATCAATGGCAATATGCGATCGTATAGTGACATAGTCTTTGATGCCAGATGCCGAATGACCGTCGGTGGAAATATACTCAACCGACCGGCGTGGATGGGTTAACAAGACCCTTACCGCAATCTGCAATGATCCGTAAACGGATCCATTACGTCGGACGTAGAATGACCCACTAGCCCATTCATTTTCGCTAATTACCGGATTGCTATACTCGTTCCCTGGTTCTTGAATACTTTCTTGTTCCGGTATGAAACCTTCTTGGTAACCAATACCTGGAAATTGTTCATATGATGGAGGAAGATTTGATTGTAGTGATGCGGAAGACACATCTACAGCTTGATCATAGTGCAATTGAGCATCTCTTTGCGCACGTTGTGCATTATACTCTTCATCGGTGTTAGCAATTTCAACGCCCGCTGACACATCGCTCTCAGGGGATAGTCCCTCAATATTCTCAAAATGACCAATCCATTTATGTTCAGATAAGTCATTTTTTTTCAGTCGGTAGTAAGGGGAATCAATGGGATCCTCCACCTCAACAGCCTGTGCTTTTTGCAAAATATTTGGCGGCGGTTCCAATGTCCATTGATCCGCATTGGTATTATAAAACCATGTACCTTTGGGGCCATCATTAATATAACTTCGATAAAGTGAGTCACCACTTTCATAGGTTATCAAGAAGCTATGTTCCAGGACTTGTGTTGCGGGAATATCGGTTATAATCTCACCAGATTCATTTTCGGCTTGAAGATGTATTATCACATCGACGTTATTAAAACCATTACTGAAAATATTCCTTTCTTCGGTATTGCCTCGTGAAGAAGAGATTTCCAGATATCTTAACGTTTTTATATCTTGCCAAGACTGGAAAGTAGCCATAGTCATGCCTCACAATTAAGTAAAGATAAGAGTTTTTAAAAAAAAATTATTGAATCGTGAAAATATTTCATATGTTTAATGAATAGTAGTATGTTCAGAGAAAAAATAAAATAAGGGTGTTAATACATAAGTATTCCTAAAGATTTATAAATGTCAACGATTTCAGAATGATTGCGCCGCTAAGCTTATCACCTGGAATATAATCCTAATCTGTGTTATTTTTCGGAGTTAAAGTTTTAGAATGTTTATTTTAAAACCATATCACCTGTCAACCTAGAAGTCTGAGCAGCTGTCTTAATTCGGCGAATTGACGATAATTCATAAAGTTTTGAGAAAATTTTAATTATTCTTCCGAGTGAAGCTTCTTTTTAGCATTCTAATGGCAAATATGGCAATTAAGAAATAGTGATATATGTATGGGGATTTTATCAATTGTCTGGCGTTTAAATACGCTGTTCTTTATAGGGGCAGTTTTGCATGATGCGCACAGCATTAAAAGCTACCGGCCGGCGATGATTCACCGACCGTGAGGACCGAGCAACTGACAAAATTGAGTCTTGTCATGCGGCGTGATGGACAGGTACACGCCCGGCAAACCGCCGGGCGCGTCTTAGCCGCTATTGCAGCAGCGAAATATCCGCCACCCGCAAAAACAGCTTTTGGAGCTGGTCAAGCAGAGTTAGACGATTGACCCGCACCTCGGCATTTTCATCCATGACCATGACCTTATCGAAAAAGGCGTCTATCGGCTCCCG
>JAATGH010000270.1 GCA_015654745.1 Enterobacterales bacterium | reverse complement strand
CAAGTAGTTTTTTTGCAGATAAAGCAGATGTTCGGCCACCATATAACAATCGCTACGCCAGTTATCCGACAGGCCGATCAGGGCACCCAGCCCTATTTTATCAATGCCGGCCCGCGCGAGCCGATCGGGGGTCCCCAACCGCCAGGAAAAATCCATTTTTTGCCCGCGCAGGTGGTGGCGCTGATAGGTCGCCGCGTGGTAGGTCTCTTGATAAACCATTACGCCGTCCAGGCCGAGGGTTTTTAGCTCGGCATAATCCTCTTGGGACAGTGGCTGCACTTCCATCATCAGTGAGCTGAAATAGCCGCGAATCAGCGGAAGATAACGGCGAAAGTAGTCCATGCCCACTTTGGTTTTGTGTTCGCCGGTGACCAGCAGCAGGTTATCGAATCCCATTGCCCCGATCGCCTCGCACTCCTTTATGATTTCCTGCTCATCCAATATTTTGCGTTTTATATGATTGCTCATGGAGAATCCACAGTAGGTGCAATCATTGGCGCATAGATTCGACAGATAAAGCGGGAGATAGAAATTAACCACATTGCCGAAACGTCTGCGGGTTAATTGTTGCGCCCGTTGCGCCATTGTTTCGATATAGGGTAGCGCCGCCGGCGACAGAAGCGCCATAAAATCCCGCAGGGTCAACCGGTCGGCGCTGAGCGCCTGTTCCACATCCTGTGGGGTGTTGGCGTGGATATTAAGTCCAATATCTTCCCAGTCCATTTGGCGCCAGCGCGTTTCAAAACTGTTCATCACAAGGCCCTTTCAGTTTGTTTTAAAAAACCGGTCAAGGGGCTGGTGGCGCTGGCTTCCCGTCGGGATGTGGCAAGCCCGGCCCCGTGTGCAAGTTCGCCCGCATCCAGCGCCAGCCTGAACGCACGGGCCATAGCGATCGGGTCCCGGGCCACGGCGATGGCGGTATTGACCAGCACGGCATCGGCGCCCATTTCCAACGCTTCCAACGCCTGGCTTGGGGCGCCGATCCCGGCATCCACCACTACCGGAACGCCGGATTGTTCGATGATCAAACGCAGAAAATCCCGGGTAATCAATCCCTGGTTGGAACCGATTGGCGCGCCCAGCGGCATCACCGCCGCGCAGCCGGCTTCCTCCAAACGACGGCATAGCACCGGATCGGCGCCGCAGTAGGGTAAAACCACAAATCCTTCGCGCACCAGCAGCTCCGCCGCTTTCAGCGTCTCAATAGGATCGGGTAGCAGGTAGCGCATATCGGGATGAATTTCCAATTTTATCCAATGGGTGCCCAACGCTTCCCGCGCCAGTCGCGCGGCAAATACCGCCTCTTCGGCGGTTTTGGCGCCAGAAGTATTGGGCAGCAGTTTGACCCCGGCTTTAAGCAATGCGGGGAGAATGGCATCGTTGCCGCCGCGCAGATCAACTCGACGCATTGCCAGCGTGACTAATTGGCTACCCGACGCGGTAATGGCCTCAAGCATGATGTCGGGAGTGGCAAATTTCCCGGTGCCGGTGAACAGCCGCGATGTAAACAAAGTGTCCGCAATTTTTAGCATGATCAGCCTCCGGCTATGGCCTGGAATAGTAGGATATCGTCGCCGTCGTTAACCCAGTGCTGGGGCCATTGGCTGCGAGGAATAATGATGTGATTGATGGCCAGCGCGGTATCCTCGGCCGAATATTGCAGTTGCGCCAGTAACGCCGCCAGCGTGAGTCGGTCGTTGAGTTCGACGGCTTGGTCATTGATATTAATTTTCATCGGAGCGGCATCTCCCGGCCCTCGATTTTATGCAATAAAAGGGCGGTGGCCTGCCGCCAATCAGCGGCTTTGGTAATCGCGCTGATTACCGCGACACTGCCGACCCCACAGGCTAAAACGTCATCGACCTTATCGATGCCGATACCGCCGATGGCCACGGTGGGAATACCCGGCAATTCCGCCACCATCCGCCGCAGATCTGCCAGACCTTGTGGCTGGGACGGCATGACTTTGGTTTGTGTCGGGAAAATATGGCCCAGCGCGATATAAGAAGGGTTGAAGGATAACGCCCGCGCCAGTTCCCGATCGTCATGAGTGGATAATCCCAGCCGTAAACCGGCGCGCTGGATGACCGCCAAATCCGCCGTATCCAGATCTTCTTGGCCCAAATGGACCCCATAGGCGCCATAGCGAATGGCCAGGCGCCAGTAATCATTGATAAACACCCGGGCCTGATAGCGACGGCCCAACAGGACGGCGGCTTCAATATCAGGCGCGACCACGTCCTCGGGTTGGTCTTTAATGCGCAGTTGCAGGGTACGGACGCCGGCGTCGAGTAGACGGACAATCCATATCAGGGAATCCACCACCGGATAAAGTCCTAGCCTGGGTAAGGTGAGTGCAAAGGGGGCGTTGGGTACGATCATTTGGCGACCCCTAAATCATCAGGAGAAAGATAGAGTTCGCCGCCTCTGGCACGAAACTCCGACGACATGTTTTCCATACCGCTTTGACGCACCTCGATCGCCTGGGCGGCGGCGTAATCCCGTACTTCCTGGGAAATTTTCATTGAGCAGAATTTAGGCCCGCACATAGAACAGAAGTGAGCCACTTTGCCGGATTCCTGCGGTAAGGTCTCATCGTGATAGGCGCGCGCGGTAGCCGGATCCAACGCCAAGTTGAACTGATCTTCCCAGCGGAATTCAAAGCGTGCCTTGGACATGGCATTGTCACGGATCTGCGCGCCGGGATGTCCTTTCGCCAGGTCCGCAGCGTGGGCCGCGATTTTATAGGTAATCAGCCCCTGCTTAACGTCCTCTTTGTTCGGCAGGCCCAAATGTTCCTTGGGCGTGACATAACACAGCATGGCGCAGCCTAACCAGCCGATCAGCGCCGCGCCGATACCTGAGGTAAAGTGGTCATATCCCGGGGCAATGTCGGTAGTCAGCGGCCCCAACGTATAAAAAGGTGCTTCGTGACAATGTTCAAGCTGCTCGGTCATATTGCGGCGGATCATGTGCATGGGGACATGGCCGGGGCCTTCAATCATCACCTGTACGTGATAATCCCACGCGATTTTGGTGAGTTCGCCCAGCGTATAAAGCTCGGCAAACTGCGCCTCGTCGTTGGCGTCCTGTATGGAACCGGGCCGCAATCCATCACCCAGCGATAAGGCCACATCATAGGCAGCGCAAATTTCACAAATATCCCGGAAATGCTCATACAGGAAACTTTCCTGATGATGGGATAGGCACCATTTCGCCATTATTGACCCGCCGCGCGATACGATGCCGGTTAAGCGTTTGGCCGTCATGGGGATATAGCGCAGAAGCACCCCGGCGTGGATAGTAAAGTAGTCCACCCCCTGTTCCGCCTGTTCGAGCAGGGTGTCGCGAAAGCATTCCCAGTCCATGTTTTCCGCCACGCCGTTGACCTTTTCCAGCGCTTGATAGATTGGCACGGTGCCAATCGGCACCGGACTGTTGCGCAGGATCCATTCGCGGGTCTCATGGATATAACGACCGGTAGAGAGGTCCATCACGGTGTCCGCGCCCCAGCGCGTGGACCACACCAATTTTTCCACTTCCTCCTCGATGGATGAACTCACCGCCGAGTTGCCAATGTTGGCGTTAACCTTGACCAGGAAATTGCGGCCGATAATCATCGGCTCCGATTCGGGGTGATTAATATTGGCGGGAATGATGGCTCGTCCTTCGGCCACCTCCAGGCGCACAAACTCCGGCGTGATATTATCCGGTAAGTGGGCGCCAAAACTTTGGCCGGCATGTTGCTGCAGCAGTACCTCGCCACGAATGCGCTCGCGTCCCATGTTTTCCCGCAGAGCGATAAACTCCATTTCGGGTGTAATGATGCCGGCGAGGGCATAGTGCATTTGGGTCACGCAGCGGCCGGCCTTGGCACGCCTCGGCGTATGATTGGGCGCGAAGCGGACATCGTCTAGCCCGCCGTCCGCGCGGCGTTCGCCACCATAGCGCGAACTCAAGCCATCCAGCGGTTCACTGTCCTGCCGTTGTTCGATCCACTGGGAACGCACGCGGCGCAGGCCGACCCGTACATCAATGTCCACGTCGGGATCGCCATAAGGTCCCGCGGTGTCGTAGACCGGCACCGCCTCGTTTTCCTCGTAACGCTGGGTGGCTTTGTGCCCGCCAATGACACTGGGACTTAGCTGGATTTCGCGCATGGGCACTTGTATATCCGCGCGTGAACCTTGTAAATAAATGCGGCGTGAGCGAGGGAAGGCTTCGCCTTGCAGGCGATTGATGAAATCCTGGGCTAATGCGCGTTGTTCGCGGCGTGATGGGGGAGTATTAGGTAAAGACATAGCAATTCCTTTCAAGAGACTTAGGGAAAATTGCTTGTCTGGAGCGCTACGGGAGTAATGGAATTGTGCTGGTGGATCTACCAATAGACCATGGACCACCGGCAGTGGATTACTCTTGTTCCCTTCGCAGGTATTAACCCGATCAGGTTCCGCGGATCCCGAATTAACGGTCTCAGCCTGGCGTAATTTACGCGCTAGGCACTCCGACAAGATAATAAACATACCCGTCATATTTCAAGCCGCAGGTGCATTGGCCGCGCTCTTTCACCCGGATCACTTACATAAGTAAGCTCATCGGGATTCTTTCGCTTGCCGCCTTCCCGCGACTTGAAATCTTGAGGGCATTCCGGCGTAAATGCCGCCGGTTACAACACGTATTTTACAACAATTCAACAACGACGTGGCTACTTTTCTATTGCGCTGCACTCGATGGTTTGGAATCGTTGGCGGCTAACATACTGGTAAAGTATTCCGCTTTATATTCAAGCGCCTGCTGGATAAGTTTATCTTCCAACGCAAAGCGGGTAGCCAATGCTTCGCCTACTCCGGAAAGCGCGTCTTGGAACTCCATACAATTATCATGATCGATAGCCGTTTCCAGCTGGCTATCATAAAATGCCATAATCTGCGTGGTGTTTGCCTGTAGCGCCGGGTAGAGCTGGGTGCTGATGACGCGTTTTGTATCGCTGTTATCGTCAGCGTTTTGTACGATGCGATCGTAAATATGAAAATGACCGGCGGATAGGTAATCCACCAGTTTATGGCAGAAGTCATCCAGTGCATCTTCATCCAGGAGAGTATGCTTTTCTTTATTAGGCTTGAGGCCGATCAGGTGATAATACGCTACCAGTAATCCTCTCCGGGCCAGTATCCACTGGTCAATAAGTTCATTACTGCCGCCAACGCGTTGAGCCAGAAT
>JAATGH010000263.1 GCA_015654745.1 Enterobacterales bacterium | reverse complement strand
GAGAGACTGTTTCCTGGCTGCGCAGAGTCAGGGATACGGGTAAGGTCGCCGGCGGTATCCTCATCCGATCCCTGGACCGAAGCACGCGGATTTATCAGGCCATGCTGGCTCGCGGTTATGATGAAGACAGTCACGACCTGTGCTTTTTTACCACCAAGGTGCCAAGGCGGGATAAATTGATTGGCCTGGCCGCCGGCTTATTGCTGATATTGGTCGTCACGCTGAATGTGTTAAGCCGCTAACCGAGAAAACCATGGACATTATCAAGCTTTCCGACGTCAGCTTCTCTTATGACGGTAAACACAATGCACTGAATCATCTGGATCTGACCGTTGGCCAGGGCGAGCGCGTCGCTGTTTTGGGCCCCAATGGCGCGGGGAAGTCGACGCTGTTTCAGCTCTTTAACGGACTGTTGCTACCTCAGGGCGGACGGGTGGTGGTGGATAGCCTGCCGGTGGTGAGGGAGAACTTCATTGAACTGCGGCGCCGGGTGGGCATGGTTTTCCAGGACTCGGACGACCAGCTGTTTAACGCCACGGTTTATCGGGAAGTCGCCTACGGTCTGGTTAACATGAAAATTGCCGGCGAGGAATTGGATAACACCGTACGCTGGGCGCTGAATATCGTCGGCATGGAGTCCTATATTCACCGCAATCCTTTTAATCTCAGCGGCGGCGAGAAGAAGCGCATTGCCCTGGCCAGCGTTATTGCGATGAAACCGAAGGTCCTGGTGCTGGATGAACCCTTTAATGCCCTCGACCCCCGGTCGGCCAGTCATTTGGTGCATATGCTGAACGATATCAATAAGACCCTGGGCATCACCCTGATTTTTACCCTCCATGATATGGATATCGTTCCGCTGCTGGCGGACAAGGTCTATTTGATGGATAAAGGGGAAGTGGTCCTGGGGGGGAATCTCTCTGAGTTTTTCAATCAAAAAGACATTCTGCGGCGTTTCGAACTGAGATTGCCCCGGGTGGCTCATCTGGCGGAGCTGTTGATGCGCGACGGCCGGCTCGATGATAAAGGACTGCCGTTAACCATCGGTCAGGCCAAAGAGATGATAGAGGCGGCGCTGGCGGCCAAATCGTGATTATTCAATCCGGACGTGCCGCTCCCGAAACCCGAGGGTCAATGCCTGGAGTCTTGCCGGCGCCGGCTCGAGGGCAGCGTTCTACTTTCGTCCGTCATGACATGCCATAGCCCGGTTGTCCTCGGCTGCCGTTCTACACTTATACCCGTTTTGCATTGATGGTAATGAAAAGCGCTATAGTCGAAAATCTCCTGCTTTATTCCGGTTTTTGCCAGCGCTCGGCGGCCCACTGCGCCTGTTGTTCGGCATTCTGGAAGGTCCAGGCGATAAAGCGGCTGATTTTCTGGCCTTGGGCCATATCAATGGTGCGCACATCGAACGCCTCGGCCAGCTTCAGGGCCTCATACAGCGGCGGCAGGGTGGTGTGCTTGGAAATCAGCGAGGTGAACCACAGGCAGTTTTTGCCTTTGCCGACGCTTTCTTCGACCATCTTGCCGACGAAGGCCAATTCACCCCCTTCACACCAGAGTTCGTTATTTTTACCGCCGAAATTTTGCACCGGCGTGTCCGCCACTTCGCCTTTGCCGAGTTTATGCAGCTTCAGCCGGGTGCTGGCGCGCGCCTCCTCCGCCGAACCATGGAAAGGCGGGTTGCATATAGTAGCGTCAAAGCGTTCTGCGATGCCGATGATATTGTCAAAAATAGCGTCGCTTTGCTTTTGGTGGCGCAACCGCACGCTGTTTCTCAGCGTGGGATTCATCTCCACCAGCATTTTGGCCGAGTTTAGCGAGATTTTGTCATTTTCCGAGCCGGTGAAACGCCAGCCGTACTCATGCTGGCCGATAATGGGATAAATACAGCTGGCTCCCACGCCCACATCCAGGATGGCGATATTTTTGCCACGGGGTATTTCTTGACCATTACCGTCCGCCAGCAAATCGGCGAGATAATGAATATAGTCCGCTCGACCGGGAATTGGCGGACAGAGGTAATTCGCGGGAATATCCCAATGCTCGATGCCGTAATAATGTAGTAATAAGGCTTTATTCAGCATTTTCACCGCCGCGG
>JAATGH010000460.1 GCA_015654745.1 Enterobacterales bacterium | reverse complement strand
TTTTGGCAAAAAACTCACCTTTATCCCGCCGAAAATAAATTTTCAGAATATCGTTGTTGGCTTCCTGACGCAGGCTATAACGGTCGATATCGTCCGGATGATTAACGCCAAGGCTTTTGAGATTGTCGTACATAGCGCTACCTCTGGTATGTAATGGCCGGTTTTCCGGGAATGATTATGACGCCCTTGGGCGTCATAAAATGTGATTACGTTATCTTTCAGGCTGCAGGTGCGTTGGCAGCGCGCGCTCACCCGAATAACGCATCGGGTGCTGTTGCCAAGAGAGTAGACGGCGATCGGCCATTGCACCATGGTCAATGGCCGGGCGCTTAGTCGATGGTCCGTAATAACTCGTTGATAGCCACCTTGCCGCGCGTTTTCGCATCCACTTTTTTGACGATAATCGCGCAGTAGAGACTATGGCTGCCATCCTTGGAAGGCAGGTTGCCGGAAACGACCACCGAGCCCGCCGGCACGCGGCCATAATGGATCTCACCGGTTTCCCGATCGTAGATTTTGGTGCTTTGGCTGATAAACACGCCCATGGAAATGACCGAGCCCTCCTCGACAATCACGCCTTCCACCACTTCGGAGCGCGCGCCGATAAAACAGTTATCTTCGATAATGGTCGGATTGGCCTGCAATGGCTCAAGCACGCCGCCGATGCCGACACCGCCGGACAAATGGACATTCTTGCCAATTTGCGCGCACGAACCTACCGTGACCCAGGTATCGACCATGGTGCCTTCGTCGACGTAGGCGCCAATATTGACATAAGAGGGCATCAGCACGGTGTTGCGGGCGATAAAGGCGCCCTGGCGCACGGTGGCTGGCGGGGCTACCCGAAATCCCTCGCGTTCGAAGCGCGCCTGATCGTAACCGGCGAATTTCAGGGGAACCTTATCAAAATAACGGGTCTCGGCGCCTTCCATCAATTGGTTATCGCTAATGCGAAATGACAGCAATACCGCTTTTTTCAACCATTGATGGGTAATCCATTCACCATTGATTTTTTCCGCAACGCGCAGCGCGCCGCTATCCAATTGGCTGATGATCTGCCGGACGGCTTCCACCGTGACGCTGTCCGCCGTTGCCGGTGTGATGTCCGCGCGCCGCTCGAAGGCATTCTCAATGATCTGTTGTAATTGCTGCATCCTGTTCTAGTCCTGTGTCTTGGCTGAAAAAATAATGTCATGAAAAACTACTTGTATCATATTTTTTCATTGGGGTTGAGTGCCGCGGTCAATCGCCGCGATAATTCATGTTGCATAGCCTCGCTTAACGCACGCCGATCGCTGCCGGCCAGGATAAATAAATCCTCCACGCGCTCGCCGATGGTAGAGATTCTGGCGCCGTGCAGCGACACGCCCAAATCGACAAATACTTCACTGACCCTGGCCAGCAAACCCGGCTGATCCAGCGCGGTGAGCTCAAGATAGCTACGGCGGTCGGACGGAGCCGGCAGGAACGTGATTTGCGTCGCCACGTTGAAATGCCGTAGCTTGGAAGAGGGACGACGTACGCGTGGATGCTGGTATTTGCCGGGTTGCAGCGTTTGCAGCAGTGCCTGACCGATGGCGTGATGCCGATCCGGCGCCAGCGGGCTGCCGTCCGGCTCCAGCACCACAAATGTATCCATGGCCATGCCGTCGCGGTTGGTAAAGATCTGCGCGTCATGCACGCTGAGGTTACGCCGGTCGAGCTCCCCGGTCACGGCGGCGAACAGGTAGGGGCGATCGTGGTTCCAGATGAAAATTTCAGTGCCGCCCCGCGTCGCCTGTGGGCTAATCAGCACCAGCGGCTCGTCGACATTGTGCCGCAGCAAATGGCGGGCATGCCATGCCAGCTGGTTCGGCGAATGGCGTAGGAAATAATCAGCGCGACAGCGGCTCCAAAGATGGTGCAGCGCCTCTTCGTCAATATTTTCCATGCGCAGTAACGAGAGGGCCTGCATGCGGTGGTGGCGGATGCGCGCGCGCATATCCGGCGTATTTTGCATCCCGCGCCTGAGCTGTTTTTCCGTGGCGAAGAACAGTTCGCGCAGCAGGCTTTGTTTCCAGCTATTCCACAGGGTTTCGTTAGTGGCGCAAATATCGGCCACCGTCAGGCAAAGCAGGTAATGCAGCTGGCTTTCCGTCTGTACCTCGGCGGCAAATTCCCGCAGTACGTCCGGATCCTGAATATCACGCCGCTGCGCGGTCACCGACATCACCAGGTGGCAACGTACCAACCAGGCCACCAATTGCGCTTCGCGGGGGTGGAGGCCGTGTAATTCGGCAAATTCCAGGGCATCCTTGGCGCCCAATATCGAGTGATCGCCGCCGCGTCCTTTGGCGATATCATGAAACAGCGCCGCCAGCAGCAGCA
>JAATGH010000080.1 GCA_015654745.1 Enterobacterales bacterium | reverse complement strand
TGTACCCTGAACCGGAGTTGATATGACAACCTTGCTTCCCGCCTTCTCGCTTGAAGGAAAGACCGCGCTGATCACCGGCGGTTCCCGTGGTATCGGTTTTACCCTTGCCAGGGGGCTGGCGCAGGCCGGGGCTACGGTGGTGGCCGCCGGGCGCAATGCCGAGACGCTCGACGACGCCGTGGGGCAGTTGAAGCATTGGGATGCTGGCGCCACCGGCCTGCTGCTGGATGTCAGCCGGACTGAGAGTATTAGCCAGGCCTTTTCACGGTTCGAGAACGGCCCGTTGGATATATTGATCAATAACGCCGGGACCGAACAGGTCTGTCCCTCGCTAGAGGTGGATGAGGCGTTATGGCGGCGCATTGTGGATACCAATCTGAAAGGCGCCTTTTTCTGCGCGCAGGCGGCGGCGCGGCTGATGATCGGCCGCCATGGCGGCAGCATGATCAATCTATGTTCCCTGACCAGCCGGGTCGGCGTACCCGGCGCCGCGGTCTATGGCGCGTCGAAAGCCGGACTGGTGGGATTGACCCATGCGCTAAGTACGGAATGGGCTAAGCAGGGCATTCGCGTCAACGGCATTGGACCGGGTTATTTCAGTACCGATATGACCCAGGTGTTTTACCAAGATCCGCAGTGGTGTGAAGCCATGCTGAACAAGATACCGCTCGGTCGTTTCGGCGAATTGGACGATGTGATCGGCGCGGCGGTATTTCTGAGTTCCGATGCGGCGCGCTACATCACCGGTCAGGTCCTCTATATTGACGGCGGTTATCTGGCGGCTATCTGACGCCGGGACGTTGGTGTCAAGCGGCATACGCCCAGGCGCCTTATGGAAATTGGCCGAACGGCAGCGGCTCCGCGTTCGGCATAAGCGCCCGGCGGGTATTTGCCGCCCTTCCATCAGATTTCGCGGCGGCGGAGTAAATGCGGCCCCAGCTCCGCCACGCTGCGACAGCCGAGCTGTGCCAGCGTGCGATCGATCTCCTGCGTCAGTAGGGTTAATGCCCGTACTACTCCAGCCTCGCCGGCTACGGCCACCGCATAGAGTATTGGCCGACCAACCAGAACCGCATTGGCCCCCAACGCCAGCGCTTTGACCACATCGGTGCCGCGCCGGATGCCGCCGTCGATCAGAATCCTGGCCGCGGGACCGCACGCCCGCCTGATTTCGGGCAGTACCGTCAGCGGACTGACGCTGCCGTCCAATTGGCGCCCGCCATGATTGGATAAAATCAGACCATCCGCCCCCAGCGCCAGCGCCGCCTCGGCATCGTCGATGGTCAGGATCCCTTTAACATACAAACCACCCTGCCATAGGGATCGAATCCACGCCAGGGTTTGCCAATTGAGGGTATCATCCATCTGTTGGGC
This sequence comes from Enterobacterales bacterium, assembly GCA_015654745.1. Classification (GTDB taxonomy): domain Bacteria; phylum Pseudomonadota; class Gammaproteobacteria; order Enterobacterales; family Enterobacteriaceae; genus Acerihabitans. The sequence goes on along the minus strand of JAATGH010000080.1, from coordinate 3,908 downwards.
AAAATAGGTCGCCCCGCCGACACCGCGTCGGTATTGCGGCGGCAGATAGGGTCTAAGGTTACCAAAGCCCGGCATGCCGCCGGGCACCAGGGTACGCAAGACCCAGCCGGGATGCCGCGCCACGTTCAGATAGCTGGCCAGGGACAGTTTCATCGGTTTGCGGTAATGGCGTTGGTCACGCTCGCGATTGCCGAAATGTACGGCGTCAACCGATACCACCAGGTTAGTGCATCCCGCAGCCCTGGCTCGCCGTAGCAAATCAACGGTCACCGAACGGTCTTTCAATACGTACAGTTGAAACCAGCGCGCACCGGTTCGTCCAGCCGGAATATCCTCCAGCGAGGCGGTGGACACGGTACTCTGGATATAGGTAATACCGGCGCGTTCGGCGGCTTGAGCCAGCATCTGATCCGCCCGATAGCGCAACATACCGTTGTACCCGGTGGGTGCTATCAGACACGGCGCGGCTAGCGCCGTGTCGCCCAGCTGTACGTCAAGGCGGCGCACGCTGACGTCCCTGAGCATCGTCGCGACGAACTGCCAGCGGTCGAAAGCCGCGCGGTTATCCGCCAGGGTACGCTGGTCGTCGGCCCCGCCGTCAACGTAGTCAAAGGCGAAAACCGGCAACGCACGTTGGGCCTGCCGGCGGTAATCCTCCAGATTCACGATCATCTCAGTACCCTTTTAATGCCTTAAGAAAGACCTGTCCATTCGTCCCGGTCACTATCCGCCCACGCAAGACCCGCCGCTAAGGTAGCGCCCTGCGTTTGGCATGGCCATTACTTGTATAGACAAGTAATGCAATGAATATGCCATTTTGTGCCACTGGTGTTATCGGGCGCGACTGTCACCAACGGCCGGACTCCGGGAAAAAACCGCGCGCGGGGCACCCTGACGGAGCAGCAACGCACCCACTTTGTGCAACCCTGATTGTGCTATCACATGCTTGTATATACATCAGCAATTGTTATCATTACCCCTGGGATTAACGTGGTGATGCTTGAGGTGACGGATGGTAGAGCCGGCAAAGATTACGCAGTTGACCGAGTCGATGGGGGTACAACCTGCCCCCCTATACCAGCGGGTAAAGCAGGCCATCATCAGCCAGATTGGCAGCGGCACCTGGAAACCCAACCAGCGCATTCCCTCTGAAAATCAATTGGTGGCCGAGTTGGGCGTAAGCCGCATGACGATTAGCCGGGCGCTACGGGAGCTCGCGAGCGAAGGTTATCTTCTGCGGATGCAGGGGGTGGGTACCTATGTCGCGGAGCTGAAAGTTCATACCACAATCATGGATGTGCATAATATTTCAGACGAAATCGCCGTCCGGGGCCATAAGCACACCAGCAAGGTGATCACGCTCGGCACCGCATCCGCGGACGCTGCCCTGGCGGACGCATTTGGTATGCGTCCCGGGGAAGACCTGTTTCATTCCCTGATCGTGCATTATGAAAACGCCATTCCGGTACAGTTGGAAGAACGCTGGATAAATCCGGTGATGGCGCCGGATTATTTATTACAAAATTACGAATCACAGACGCCTTATATCTACCTCAACCAGGCGGCGCCGCTGACGTCGGGCGAGCATATCATCGAGGCGGTTTCGCCCACGGCCGCGCAATGCAAACTGCTGGCCATCAAGAAAAGCGATCCCTGTCTGCTGATCAGCCGCCATACCCGCCACCAGAGCATACTGGTCACCTACACCAAACTGCTCTATCCCGGCGCTCGCCATCGATTACAAGGTCATTTCACCCGCCATGGCTGATCTGCCGTGCCTGGCCGCCGACAACGCAAGCAGCCCATACGACGCGGCTGGCGCCAGCCCCGCCGGCCGGGCCAGTGAACCAGCGTTTACTGATGGAGTTCAGCTACGGTCATGGTGAAGATAAGCACGCCGTCATCATCGTTGGCGTAACAATGCGGCACATCGGTTCTTGCCACGGCTGAACAGCCGGCGGCAATCATGAGCTCGGTTTTACCCACCTTCACCTTCAGCCGTCCCTTCTCGACATGAAACAATTCGCAGGTGCCCTGTGGATGGCCGGCGGACTCGAATAATTCTCCCGGATACAGTTCCCAGCGCCATAGCTCGATCATATTGGGCCCGCTGGTTCCGGCCAGCAGGCGGGCGCTGCCGCCCAAGGGACCGGTCCAGAGCGTGGGGATGCTCTCTTTTTCAACCAGATAGGCATTGGGGATGTCCGTCACGTTGACGATATCGGCCACCGAGAGACCCAGGGCCGATGAGAGTTTACACAGCAAGGCGATGCTGGGATTGGCCGTGCATTTCTCAATTTCCACCAGCATGCCTTTACTGACACCGGCACGCCGTGAAAGCTCGTCCAGGGAGAGTTTTTGTTTTTTCCTATGTTCTTTGAGCCGGCGGGAGACAGCCTGGCTCACCGTTCGGATATCGGCCCCCGTCTCGGTCGATATATTGACTTTTTTGGTCATAGGTCGGTAAGTTTCAAGGCCTTGAGTATTATGGTTGACGCTGCCGATATGGCGAACCCGGGTATTGCTGATAAAGCGTTGCAACTGGCCCGCGATTCATTTTTCAGAAACGACGTTCCCTGGGCTGAGGCTCACCTGTCGGCTTGGGCCGATGTATTCAGAAAATTCGGCGCCAAGCCACAGCGTACCCCTTGTTCAGCCGAGGCCTTGCGCAAACGTGTGTTACGCGAGTGTAACCTGCCGAGTATTGATCCCGTAGTCGATCTCTATAATGCTATCAGCATCCAATATGCGATCCCCGTTGGCGGCGAGAATATAGCCGCATATGTAGGGATGCCCAGACTGACCGTTGCCGATGGAACGGAACTATTCGACGTCATAAAAGACGGTCAGTTGGCCCAGGAATCCCCCGAACCAGGGGAAATCATTTGGCGCGATGATAAAGGAGTGACATGCCGTCGTTGGAACTGGCGTCAAGGGGTCAGAACCAGGCTAGGCTCCGACGACAAAAAAATGTGGTTTATTCTGGAAAGTCTGCCGGCTATGCCGCTCAATAAACTCTATGACGCGGGCGAACGGCTGACCGAAGGTCTGGCGCGGATGATGCCTGGCGCAATAATTGAGCAAACGCTCATTGGAGCGATAGGCCGGCAGCAATAAACCACATCGAATATCGTTTCATGTATGGCGGTTTCAGCGCGGGCCAAGACCCCAACTTCATGGCAATATAAAACAGCCTAAACCTAGGTGTTATACAGCAAGGAAAATTGGCATGTACATACCCGCTTCTTTTAATGAAACCCGCACCGAGATTTTACATGCCCGTATAATACAACATCCCTTCGGTATGCTGGTGACGCACGGGCAAAGCGGGTTGGAGGTCAACCACCTCCCGTTTGAATTGCAAACCGGCGAAGGCGGGTTGGGCGTTTTACGGGCGCACGCCGCTACGTCAAACCTCAGGTCGCAAATCACTCACGCGACGTGTTTATAGATAACCGTCCCTTCCAGTGATTGAGGATTCTTAATCAGATTCAGTACGGGACACCAGGTTTCCACCGCCTGGTGTAAGGCGCTCACCTCCGCCTCGCTGGCGCTGGTGTCCAATTCGACAATATAACGGATGTTGTAAGGATAGAACGGCACCGTTTCAAAGCCGGGCACTTTGCCGCCGCGCTGATCAACTTCCGCTTGGACTTCAACTTCCAGCCTTGAGAGCGGAATCTGGCGGTCGGCGGCGTGAATCAAGAAGATATGCGTCAGGCAGCTCGACAGCGAACCGAGGAAGATCTCCGGCGAAGCCGGGCCCAGGTCGTAGCCGGCAAAATCCGCCGGGCTGTCGCTAATGATATGATGCTGGCGGATTCGGATATGGCGAATGCCGCTGCGTCCTTCCGCCGTGGCGCGTGCTTTTAGCGTCACGGGCGTCAGTGTGGCGGGATCGACGGCGT
>JAATGH010000141.1 GCA_015654745.1 Enterobacterales bacterium | reverse complement strand
TGATAAGGCCGACAATGCTTTTATGATGATCAGTACCTCGTTGGTGCTGTTTATGACTTTACCAGGAATCGCTTTATTTTACGGCGGCCTGCTGCGCGCCAAAAACGTGCTGTCGATGTTGACGCAGGTCGCCGTGACGTTTGCCATGGTGTGCGTACTGTGGCTGATTTATGGCTACTCCCTTGCCTTTAGTGAAGGTAATCCCTTCTTTGGCGGCTTCGGCTGGGCCATGTTGAAAAATATCGAACTTACCGCGTTAACCGGTACGTTTTATCAGCTGATTCATGTAGCGTTCCAATGCTCATTTGCCTGCATTACCGTCGGTTTGATCGTCGGCGCGCTCGCGGAACGCATCCGGTTCTCAGCGGTACTGATTTTTGTACTGGTATGGCTAACGTTCTCTTACCTGCCCATGGCGCACATGGTTTGGGCGGGTGGTTATCTGGCTGCTCAGGGAGCGCTGGACTTTGCCGGTGGTACTGTCGTGCATATTAATGCCGCCAGCGCGGGTTTGGTGGGTGCCTATATGCTGGGTAAACGCTCGGGTTTCGGTAAGGAAGCTTTCAAACCTCATAACCTGCCGATGGTCTTTACCGGTACCGCAATCCTTTATGTGGGCTGGTTCGGTTTCAACGCCGGTTCCGCGAGCGCTGCAAATGAAATTGCCGCTCTGGCGTTTGTCAATACCGTTATGGCTACCGCTGGCGCCATCCTGTCATGGGTATTTGTAGAGTGGATGCTGCGTGGCAAACCCTCTTTGCTGGGCGCGTGTTCCGGTTGTATTGCCGGCCTGGTTGCCATTACGCCGGCCGCGGGTACGGTAGGTGTCGGCGGTGCGCTGGTCATTGGCCTGGTGGGCGGCGTCGCCGGTCTCTGGGGCGTGGTTGCCCTCAAAAAATGGCTGCGTGTGGATGACGTTTGCGACGTGTTCGGCGTGCATGGCGTCTGCGGCATCGTAGGCTGCTTACTGACCGGGGTGTTCACTTCTGCCTCTTTGGGCGGCGTTGGTTACGCGCAGGGCGTTACCATGGGGCATCAAGTCTGGATTCAGCTGTTTAGCGTTATCGTCTGTCTGGTGTGGTCAGGCGTGGTGGCTTTCATCGGTTTCAAAATTGCCGATATGGTGGTTGGACTGCGGGTTTCCGAAGAACAGGAACGCGAAGGTCTGGACGTCAACAGCCATGGCGAAAATGCCTATAACGAATAATCACGATCTGCAGTGTGCCGCCGGGTGACCGGCGGATGATGAAAGATCGGCGTAACACCAGGGGCGAGCCATTCGCCCCTTTTTTATTGGTTGACGCCGACGTGTCGAATGACCCCCTCCTGCGCGGTGGACGCCACCAGAACCCCATCGCGGCGAAATATCTGTCCGCGCACAAAACCTCTGGCGCCGGAAGCGGAAGGGCTATCGACGGCATATAGCAGCCAATCGTCGAACCGGAATGGCCTATGGAACCACATGGAGTGGTCGATGGTGGCTATTTGTATTCCCTGTTCCATATAACCCCGGCCATGGGGCTGAAGCGCCGTGGGCAGAAAGTTAAAATCAGACGCATAGCCTAACAAATATTGATGGCAATCGCGGTCATCGGGCAGGCGACCCCGGGCACGAAACCAAACATAACGCTGTGGCTTATCCAGCGTACCTTGGAAGGGATTGTGAAAAACCACCGGACGCATCTCAATGGGGCGATCCCGCGTCATTTTCTCCCGTATCCCCACCGGCAGGCTGAGGGATAACCGGCGCGCAATATCCTGTTCCGAAGGGAAATCTTCCGGCGGCGGTACGTCGGGCATCGAATTCTGATGTTCAAAACCCGCCTCGGCGGTCTGAAAAGAGGCGGTGAGGTAGAATATCGGTTCACCCTTCTGGATGGCGCTAACGTGGCGGGCGCTGAAGCTTTTGCCATCCCTGAGGTTTACGGATTGATAGACAATAGGCAGGGTAACGTCCCCCGGTCGCAAGAAATAGCTGTGAAATGAGTGGACATGACGTTGCGCCGACACGGTTTGCCTGGCGGCAAATAACGCCTGCGCCACGACCTGACCGCCAAATACCTGTGGCCGCCCTATATCCTCGCTTTGACCCCGAAAGAGACCCTCTTCGATTTTTTCCAATTGTATGAGTTGTAACAGACGCTCAAGTTGCTGACTCATAAAAATGCTCCGTTGACGACATGACACTTAAGGATGATAGAGCGGCGTGTGGCATGCCGTTTAGAAGTTATTATATTACGCTTTGACTGAAACGAGGATCAAACCTGGCAAGCGAGACCATAACCGACAGGAAAATATCAGGATCCTGTGCCATGCTTATCTCATAAGGTGGTTATGGCCACTACGCGTTCACTGCTGAAAACGTGGTGAAATGATGAGCTAATAATAAGAAGGAGATGTAAATCATGAAACTCTGGCAAATAATAGGTGGCGCTGCGTTATCGGTTACGTTGGCCGGCTGTGCCGACCAAGGACATGCCGTTGCCACACCTGCCTTCAAAACACCCGGCACCGCCGAGCAAGCTGCGGCTATCCGTCAACCGTCAGTGTCCGGTACCGTCTGGATTAGGCAACCTGTTGCACTGCCGCCGGACGCCGTACTGACCGTGACGTTGTCGGATGCGTCTATTAGCGATGCCCCGTCTACCGTAATTTCGCAGCGGGTCGTGCGCACGGAGGGCAAACAGGCACCCTTTAGTTTCGTTTTGCCATTTAATCCAGCGCAGATACAACCCAACGCGCGCATTCTCCTCAGTGCGGCCATCGCTATTGATGGACGGCTAGTGTTTATCACGGAGCAGGTGAAAATGGTGGTCAGCAATGGTGGCACTAAACAGGACCTGACGCTGGTACCGGTACAGGCCGTGGCAATGCCTACCCGGCCGGTGGCCACATCGACGGTGCCATTAAGTTCTCCCACGCAGGTGACGCCTTCGAACAGCGTTCCGGCGCCTAACTCGCTCTAGGGCATGCCAGCCGCCGGGTAGAGGGTTGGAGGTAGAGAGAGGTCCGACCCAAGGTCAGTTAAACGTAAGAACGCTCCAGGCCGGAGCGTTTTTTTTACGTGTGCGCTGGACCAGCCTAACGTTGCCAATGATAGGCGGCCAGATCGATTTTGCCATCGTCATTGACCACCACCCCCTCGGCTTCAAGCGCGGCTCGCTGGCGGTAAAAACCTTCTCCCGCCAAGGATATCGCGCCATGACGGTTTACCACCCGATGCCAAGGTAAACGGCTGCCCGAGGGCAGTCGACTAAGAATGCCGCCGACCTGCCTGGCGGCGCGGGGCGAGCCGGCCAAATGCGCCACTTCGCCGTAAGTCGTGAGCTTGCCGTAGGGTATGGCATCGATAACGTAGAATACCCGTTGGCGAAAGCTATCAAGGGGTTCATTGATCACAGGGGAAACCGGGCCTAGTTGAAGAACGGCTTCATCATGGCATAGGTTGCCATGGCCAGAAAGCGGAAAAAAAACCTTCCGCACCGCTACGGTAAAGCGGATTGTCCAAGAAAACAGCGCTTGGCGCGTATCGGCTTGCATTTGATCTTTCCATCATTGATAATGCCCCGCGCTCGGGAAAAACGAGCCGTCAATGGAGGCCCCGTCGGTGCTCCCGCAATACTAACTTGTGAACTCGGTCAGGTCCGGAAGGAAGCAGCCGTAGCAGGTGACGTATGTGCCGGGATGTTGCTGGCGGGGCCTCCACCCAATTGAGCTTCGCGCCTCGACTCACATTTATTCCCTCTCCGTAAGCACGCTTGCCGCAGCCCCAATTAGCGCTCTTTGACCACCGTTTTTTAGGCGCAGGCCCGTTAATAGCGTGGCTATCATTAGATTTATTCATAATTAATGGTAATTAAATAGCGAAACTACTGAGCGCCGTTGCCCAAAAAACAACGCCAGCACTAACATCACATAAAGGGCAGACACCCGGCACATTCAGACACTCACGTAACGTATTTCCCAGACGATAACGCCGTACTGGGAATATCTCCGCGCAGTCATAATGGTTGAAAAATTTTTATGGGAAGGCTTCCATTAAAATTAATCACTGATATTGCGCCAATCATCCGCGATTAATCCTTCGGCCTATTTTTTGCGCTTCTTGCCAGAGGTTTTGTTTTCACCGCCCGCCGACTCATGGAGAGTATGGTTAACCTCCTGGGAGGCAATGTTGTTGTCACAAAACGCGGAAATCACAAAGATGCGGGTGTTTAAAATGCTTTTATGAACATATACATTTATTAATGATAATGCTAAGTATCAAGCGGCTGCGGTTTAACGGACATACTTCCAAACAGAAACGGGAACTTTATCATAGAGTTTATCCATGGTGAGTTCCGCTAGCCGGTGGTCTGCGGCAGAGTTGAATATCTCAAGTTCATCGTCAGACAGTTCGTATTTGTTTTTTTCAATCACCCGTTCCAGCGTCTCGAGCGTCCTGCATTTACGTAACCGCATTAAATAATCAATTTTGTTCATGGTAGCCTTTGATGTTTTGTCATGTGTTAAAATATCATTTACTATTTCAGGATATACAAACCCCAGTCTCTGAGAATGTTCCGAATAAGCGGGAACGGCTCTTACGCCATCTCTGTACATCCACATTATTGAAACTATAGCTGCTAAATAGGGTAAAGGTATCGTCTAAAAAAGTTTCTACGTGGTCGGTAAGATCATTTTCATTATGATGTTTCAGCTTAAAAAGAACCACAAAGGAAGCAATATGGTCAATTAATTCATTCATCTCTAGGTTGAGTGCGGAAGCCGGATCATTAACCCATCCATGGTAACTATCACCGAGACTAACAATACCCTCGTCGTAAAGGTTACCACAGAGGTATTTCAGTTGTGCAATATCATGCCGTTTGGGTGAATACTCGTCCATATCAGCCCTCCTAACGCTAAACAAATCGACATTGTCTATAAATCAAATCGGGACTAAGGTACAGATCGCTATGTCATATCTTGCAGCATCCGATTTAAAGATAGATTATTCTAAGCCGTTTGACACTATCAGCTTACATTAACTTGTAGCGCTATTCTATAGCAACGCCATTAACGGCAATGGCAAGAGCATGACATCAAATTGGTGCTATCTGAACGGCAAGTCAATGCAGTCGTTGGAAAATGGCTATTTTGTCAATAATTTATTATAAACTATTTGCTAATAGGCAGTTAGCGCACCAGATCTTAAGCTGCAGTTCCCGGCGAAAAACGCCCGCCCGGGCTTTATGGGCAATCTTATATTTGTTTTTACCATTTTTGGCCGCATTCCACATTTTTTATTATTAAAAAATTATGACAAATCATTGCGGTCAAGCCGCTACTAGTATAATCCCTTGCCCAGGGCGGCGGCAAATACTGATTGTCTAGTAAAGCTATATCGGTATCCCGTTTTTGCAGGCATGGGCGGGTTGATGAGCACGGGATCGGCCTCATCCCGGAGCCTGTATGGTGGCCCCAGGATGTTTATCAATATAGCGTCAGTGTGGGATGGGAAGTGCTTGGATAAAGGTATGGCGGGGGTTATTTGCGTTTTTTGCCCCCTTGCACGGCTTTGAAGCGCGGGTTTGATTTACAAATCACGTAGACCCGGCCGCGGCGACGCACGACTTTGCAATCCGGATGGCGGGATTTTGCCGCGCGCAGCGAACTTAACACCTTCATGATGAAATACCTTTTATTACGGCGCTGTTGCCAAAGAACCGGCCAAACCGTTGATTAAAGCGCGCGGTGCTGCCTTCTTTATCAACAATTCGCTGTTTACCGGTATAGTAAGGATGAGATTCAGAGGATACCTCCACCGTAATATAGGGAAAGGTTACTCCATCAAGCTCAATCGTACGGTCGGTTTGGAGGGTAGAGCCGACCTTAAAATAGGCATCGGCGCTGGTATCATGAAACACCACGGTGCGATAGTTGGGATGAATGCCAGGTTTCATATGTCACCTATATGTTATGTTATATCATAACTTATTATGCACGATATTATCGGTTCGTCAACCCACCCGCCGCATAAACTCCTCGCAGATAAACAAAAGGCCGCTTTCGCGGCCTTGGTATTATTGACTTTCATAGGTTACTGACGCGGCGTGTTATCCACCGGCCGACCATGCTCGACCTCTTCGTCATTCTTTTTGCCGAAGCGGCGGCGGACCACCACAAAGAACACGGGAACAAAGAAGATGGCCAGCAGAGTAGCGGTAATCATGCCGCCTACCACCCCGGTACCCACGGCGTTCTGGGAACCCGAACCCGCACCGGTACTGATAGCCAGTGGCAAGACCCCAAGGATAAAGGCCAAGGATGTCATTAATATCGGACGTAAGCGCATGCGCACCGCTTCTAAGGTCGCTTCCACCAACCCCTTGCCTTCCTTGTCCATTAAATCCTTGGCGAACTCTACGATCAGAATGGCGTTCTTGGCCGACAGTCCGATGGTGGTCAACAGCCCCACCTGGAAGTAAACGTCGTTATTCATTCCGCGCAGGGTTGCGGCCAGCAACGCGCCGACCACGCCTAACGGCACCACCAGCATAACCGCAAAGGGTATGGACCAGCTTTCGTATAACGCCGCCAGGCAGAGGAAGACCACAATCAGTGAAATAGCATATAACGCAGGTGCCTGGTTACCGGATAAGCGTTCCTGATAGGACATCCCGGTCCAGTCATAACCAATGCCGGTAGGCAGCTTGGCCACCAACTGTTCCATTAGCGCCATTGCCTCGCCGGTACTTTTGCCTGGTGTCGCTTCCCCTTGAATTTCCATGGATGGCAGACCGTTATAGCGTTCCAAACGTGGCGAGCCGTATTGCCAATGCGCGGACGATACGGCGGATAATGGCACCATTTGCCCATTGGTTCCACGGACATACCAGTTTAAAATATCCTGTGGCAGCATGCGGAATTGGGCATCCCCTTGCACATAGACTTTTTTGGTACGTCCCCGGTCGGTGAAGTCGTTGACATAACTCCCGCCCAACGCAGCGCTAAGCGTGGTGTTGATATCATCCAACGACACGCCCAATGCTTCGGCTTTTTCATGATCGACATCAAGTTTGAACTGCGGCGTATCTTCCAAGCCGTTTGGCCGCACGCCGACCATCACATCGGGATGCTGGGCGATCATGCCAAATAGCTGGTTACGCGCCTCGGTGAGTTTTGCATGCCCCAGATTGTTTTCATCAATCAGTTCAAAGTCGAACCCGGTGGCGGTGCCTAACTCCACGATGGCAGGCAGGTTAAACGCCAACGCGATACCGTCTTTTATCTTGGCAAAAGCCTGGTTGGCGCGGGCGGCAATAGCCGGTACCTTATTCTCGCTGCCGCTACGCTCATCCCAGTTTTTCAGGCTGACAAATGCCAGACCGGCGTTTTGTCCACGACCGGAAAAGCCAAAGCCGTTAACGGTAAATACCGAATTGACGTTGCCTTTTTCGTTCGTCAGATAGTAGTCGGTAACCTGATCCAGGATCTTTTGCGTCCGCTCCTGAGTGGCGCCGGCCGGTAATTGCACCATATTCAAGAATACGCCCTGATCCTCCGACGGCAGAAACGATGAGGGTAGGCGAACAAACAGCAGCGCCATGCCCACCACGATCAGCAGATAAATGATCAGGTAACGTCCGGTACTGTTAAGGATATGGCCAATGCTGTCGGTATAGTGGTTGGTGCTTTGATCGAACTTTTTATTAAACCAGCCAAAGAAGCCTTTGGTGGAGCCATGCTCGCCTTTTTTAATCGGTTTAAGCATGGTGGCGCACAGTGCCGGGGTTAAAATCATCGCCACCAGCACCGAGAGCACCATCGCTGAAACAATGGTTATCGAGAACTGACGATAGATGGCCCCGGTGGAGCCGCCGAAAAACGCCATGGGCACGAATACCGCCGAGAGCACCAGCGCAATCCCTACCAGAGCGCCTTGGATTTGCCCCATCGATTTGCGCGTGGCTTCTTTAGGGCTGAGACCTTCCTCGCCCATTACCCGCTCGACGTTTTCCACCACCACGATGGCATCATCCACCAATAACCCGATGGCCAGCACCATCGCGAACAACGTCAGGGTATTGATGGTAAAACCAAACATGCTCAGAATGGCAAAGGTACCGAGCAAGACGACCGGCACCGCGATGGTCGGGATAAGCGTGGCGCGGAATTTCTGCAAAAACAGGTACATGATCAGGAATACCAGGATGATTGCCTCAACGAGGGTTTTCACCACTTCCTGGATGGAGATTTTAACAAACGGGGTGGTATCGTACGGATAGACCACTCTCAGCCCCGCTGGGAAATTCGCCTGCAATTGGGACAATTCCGTTTTCACCGCTGCCGCGGTGTCCAAGGCATTGGCGCCGGTGGCCAGTTTGATCCCCAAGCCGGCGGAAGGCTGGCCATTAAAGCGTGCGATAATGTCGTAGTTCTCGCCGGCAAGCTCAACCTTGGCCACATCTTTTAGGCGCACCTGCGAACCGTCAGAGTTGACCTTTAGCAGGATCTTGCCGAATTCCTCCGCGTTGGTTAACCGGCTTTGCACAATGATCGAGGCGTTCAGCTGCTGCCCCTTGATCGCGGGAGCACCGCCCAATTGGCCAGCGGCAATCTGGTTGTTCTGTACCGTCAAGGCGCTGACGACATCCACCGGCGTGAGCTGGAAATTGTTGAGCTTGTTGGGGTCCATCCATACCCGCATCGCGTATTGGGAACCGAACAGCTGGACCTCGCCCACGCCTTCGCTACGGCTGATCGGATCCTTGATTTTGGACCCGACGTAGTCGGAGATATCCTGCTGGGTCATGTTTTTATCATCGCTGATAAAACCGGCGACCATCAGGAAGCTGGCGCTGGATTTCTGAACCTGCACCCCTTGGTTTTGTACCGCCTGAGGCAGCAATGGCATAGCCAATTGCAGTTTGTTCTGTACCTGCACCTGGGCAATATCCGCATCGGTGCCGGAGTCAAACGTCAGGGTTATAGTGGCGGTACCCGATGAGTCGCTGCTTGACGACATATACAGCAGGTGGTCGATACCGTTCATGTTTTGTTCGACGATCTGGGTCACGCTGTCTTGCAGGGTCGTCGCATCGGCGCCCGGATAGGTGGCGGTAACCCTGATCGTCGGCGGCGCGATGGCCGGATACTGCTCGATGGGCAGCTTCAAAATTGACAGCAAGCCGGCGAGCATAATAATGATGGCAATCACCCATGCGAAAATGGGGCGATCGATAAAAAACTTGGCCATATGGTTTACCCGTTCCTATTTAAGACTTTTTGGCGGTTTCAGGCTGCGGTTGTTCCGGTTGTTTTTCTTGATCGGACATCTCTTGAGTCGTGACCTGCGCGCCGGGTTTCACTTTCTGCAGACCGCTGACAATCACGCGATCGCCTTCTTGCAAACCAGCCGTGACCAGCCATTTATCGCCAATCGCCTGCTGCGTCGTCAGCTTGCGCACCGCGACTTTATTATCCGGACCCACCACCATGGCGGTGGCTTCGCCGCGTGGGTTACGGGTAATACCCTGCTGCGGTATCAGGATCGCGCCTTCGTTTACCCCTTCCTCCAGCCGGGCGCGCACAAACATTCCCGGCAGCAGACTACGCTGCGGATTAGGGAATATGGCGCGCAGCGTAATGGAACCGGTGGTTTCATCCACCGTAACATCGGAGAACTCCAGCGTGCCGGGCTGTTGATATTCACTGCCGTCTTCCATCAGCAAATGGACCGTGGCCTTGCCGTCCTGCTGTTTTATGGTGCCGTTTGCCAATTCTTGCTTTAGACGTAAAAAGTCATTACTGGATTGGGTAACGTCCACATACAAAGGATCCAACTGCTGGACCGTGGCCATTGCGGTGGTTTGCCCATTGGTCACCAGGGCACCCTCGGTATAGGCGGATTTACCAATACGGCCGCTGATGGGTGAGGTCACCCGCGTATAGGCCAGATTGATCCGGGCGCTTTCCAGCGTCGCCTTGGCGGCTAACACCGCCGCGTCGTCCTGTGCCAGAGTCGCCACCGCCGTATCGTAGTCCTGTTTGCTGACGAAATTGGTGGGCAGCAGTTTTTTGTAACGATTGACCGTCAGCCGGGCGTTATTGGCGCTGGCCTGTGCCTGGGCAAGCGTGCCATTGGCGTTATCGTAGGCTGCTTTGTACGTCGCGGGGTCGATTTGATAAAGCGA
>JAATGH010000205.1 GCA_015654745.1 Enterobacterales bacterium | reverse complement strand
GGCGCGCTGCCCGCCGCGGCAATAATGCCGTTGATGCCGCGCTCCTCGGCCACCCAGCAAATTTCACCTACCGCGGCCATCAGGTCGGCGGTGAAATCACGATCGGCCTGGCTTATATGCGACGGGGCATAAAGACCACTCATGCCTTTACCCACCAGCGCCGGCGTGTTGGGCATGATGCGCACCAGATTCAACGGCTCGCCGAGCAGGGCATTAAACCGGCTTACGGTAACACCCGCCGCAATGGAAAGCACCAGTTTGCCGGAAAAATCCACGGTCCGGGCCAGTTGCTGGCAAACGTCGGCCATCAGCTGTGGTTTTACCGCCAACACCACCACCTCGGCCTGCATGGCGCCGGCGGCGTTATCGTCACTGCTGCGTACGCCGAATTTTTCGGCCATGGCGTCGCGGTGGCGTGCCGACGGGGCGCATAACGTGATGAGCTCAGCCGGATAACCGGTGGCGACCAGGCCGGCGACGATGGCTTGGGCCATATTGCCCGCGCCGATAAAGGTGATTTTACGCTGTTGCATACGATTCCTCTGATGATGTATAGGCTGTCGGCGCGCCTCGGGCCAGCTAGCCCCTGGCGCCAAAAATAGCGGTGCCGATGCGCACCATGGTACTGCCGGCCACCACGGCCGCCGGCATATCGTCGGTCATTCCCAGCGATAACGTATCAATTCCCGGCAGTTGGCGTTGCAAATCGGCAAACAGCGCGGTCATGCGCTGGAAAACCGCTAATTGCCGCTGATAATCCGGTTCCGGCGCAGGGATGGCCATCAGGCCGCGTAAACGCAGCCTGGGCAGTTCAACTACCTGCGCCGCCAATTCGCGCAGTCGGTCCGGCGCCAAACCCGATTTGCTCTCTTCGCCGCTGATGTTGATCTGAATCAGCACATTAAGCGGCGGCAGGCCTTCAGGCCGCTGGTCGTTTAGCCGCCGGGCTAGCTGGGGACGATCCAATGTGTGCATCCAGTCGAAATTCTCCGCCACCAAACGGCTTTTATTGGATTGCAACGGGCCGATGAAATGCCAGCTAAGCGGCGGGGTAATGTGTTGTTGCTGGAAATAGATAATTTTTTCCACGCCTTCCTGGACATAATTTTCGCCAAAGGCTCTCTGTCCGGCGGCAATGGCCGCTTCAATCGCCGTCACAGGTTTGGTTTTGCTTACCGCAAGCAGCGCAATTTCCTGCGGATCGCGGCCACATTGACGCGCGGTGGATGAGATAAGTCCGGTTACCTGCTGTAGATTTTGCTCAATAGTACTCATGGCTTGATGGTTCTCGTCGCTGTCGCTCATGAATCGTTCCAGAGATGCCACTCATGGTGTCAGGAGATCATATGGATATTAACGAACTGGTGGCGCTTAGTGTAAAGCATAATGCATCCGATCTGCACCTTTGTCCCGGTCAGTTACCGATCGTGCGCATCGACGGCGCGCTTTGCGCGTTGGACGGCTTACCACCGGTGGCAGGCGCATGGATCGATCAATGCCGCCCCCGGTACCTGGACGCGCGGGCGGGCGCGGCGCTGGAGCTGACCGGCCAGGCGGACTGCGCCATGACCTTTCCCCACGGCCAGCGCGCGCGTGGTCATTTTTTTCGCCAGCGTACCGGGATCTCCGCCGCCTTTCGTCTGTTCCCGGCGCGGTGCCCCACGCTGGCGACGCTGGCGGTGCCGGCGGCGATCGCCGGGCTGCTGGCCGAGACGCAGGGACTGCTGCTGGTCACCGGCGCCACGGGCAGCGGTAAGTCCAGCTCGCTGGCGGCGATGCTGGACCACCTTAACCAGCAGCGCCGGGCGCATATCGTTACGCTGGAAGACCCGATTGAATATTTGCACGGTTCCCGACGCTGCCTGATCCAGCAGCGGGAAATCGGTGTGCACTGCCATGATTTCGCCAGCGGGCTGCGGGCGGTGCTGCGCCAGGACCCGGATATTATTCTGCTGGGCGAGCTGCGCGACCCGCAAAGTATTCGTCTGGCGCTTACCGCCGCCGAAACCGGCCATCTGGTGCTGGCGACGCTGCACGCGCGTCACGCCGCCCAAGCGGTAGATCGGCTGCTGGATGCGTTTAGTCCCGGAGAACAAGGGTTTGTTCGCGGTCTGCTGGCCGGCAGCCTGGTGGCGATTATGGCGCAGAGGCTGGTGACCCGGAGCGATGGGCGGCGCGCGGGGCAGTTTGAGCTCATGGTCGCCACCCCGGCGGTGCGCAACCTGATCCGTGACGGCAAGACCCATCTCCTGCCGGCGCTGCTGCAAACCGGTAAGGGGCAGGGGATGCAATGCTTCGAGCCCACGGGCCGGTCAAGTTAGGCTGCTGTGCAAAACCGGTCCCGGCCAACCCGGCTAGTAAAAAGAAGACAGGATTGGCGCACGTCGCGCGGGCGATTACAAATCACCGGTTTTAGTATAAAATCGCCAAAATTTCCGCAAAACAACAAGGGAAACCATGAGAAAAATAACCTGGATCTTTATCGCCATTGCCCTGGGCGTTTGGTATTACAACGCCAAAGATACTAAAAAAACCGATGCGCCGGTGACGCCGCCGGTAACGCAACAAAGCAAAAGCTAAGCCGGCGCGGTGGCCGAAGGGCTGGACATGGCGGATCCTTTCCTTCGGTGCGGTCATCTTCATGTTTGGCCGCATTATTTGCGCGTTGGTTTTATATACCCTAAATAATTAGGGTGGCGGGCGGACCACCCCTCATGTGACGTGAAGTATGGCGGGTATAAAGATAAAACGTCTAACCGTGCAAAAAATCGGATTTGATTCAGCACATTTTCGTAAAAATAACCATTGCCAAATAATTTAATTATCAAAATTGACATATTTTATGAAATGTAATTTTGATAAATATAAATTACAATTTCAAATATTTTAATAAAAAATTGTGAAGTTGCTCACCTCAATCTGGTTATTATTGCCAGTGATTCCTGCAGAGTGGCATTTAGCCGAAGGTGCCAATCCCATGCGTTTTTTACACTACCTGTCTTATTCGTAATGTGTCCCGCCGTGTATTTCGCGTTTGCAGCAATTGATGGTCGCGGCGGTAAATCAGCAATACCTAATAGATTTCGAGCGGCAGGCCGGCGGCAAACAAGAGGATCTTCGCGTGCGTTCCATGAGAATAAGCGGGTATCCAAGCGTTGCCAACGCACCTGCCGCTTGAAATATAACGGGTATATTCAGCAGGAGTGGCTTCATGGGTAGTTCTATCATTATGGGCATCATTTGGCACTTTGTCGGCGCCGCCAGCGCGGCGTGCTTTTATGCCCCATTAAAGAAGGTACGGCATTGGAGCTGGGAAACCATGTGGTCTCTGGCCGGTTTTTTCTCATGGATTATTTTACCCTGGGTGGTGAGCTGGATTTTATTGCCGGACTTTTTCGCCTATTACCGCTCGTTTTCCCTGGCCACCCTGCTGCCGGTATTTTTGTTCGGCGCGATGTGGGGCATAGGCAATATTAATTACGGACTGACCATGCGCTAT
Organism: Enterobacterales bacterium; assembly: GCA_015654745.1. GTDB lineage: Bacteria > Pseudomonadota > Gammaproteobacteria > Enterobacterales > Enterobacteriaceae > Acerihabitans. Next base: position 10,875 of record JAATGH010000205.1, on the reverse strand, counting down.
CTTGGCATGTCGATGGGAATTGGTATTGCCATTGGGATAACCCTGATCATCGGTACGCTGATGACGCCGGTACTGCAGGGCAAATTTGCGGTATTAACCGGCACCCTGGGCGGGCGCATCACCTTGGGCGGGGTGTTGGTGGCGTTGATAGGCGTGGCGATAGTCTCCTACGCCGGGGTACTGAAAGAGCGTGAGCTGGGCATTCGCACCGAGGAATTTAATTTAAGGAAAGGGCTGATATTGGCCATACTGTGCGGGATTTTTTCCGCCGGCATGTCTTTTGCCATGAGCGCAGCGGTGCCGATGCATGAGGCGGCAAAAAATGTCGGCATCAGTTCGCTGTATGTGGCGTTGCCTAGCTATGTGGTGATTATGGGCGGGGGCGCGGTGATTAATCTGGCATACTGCTTTATCCGTCTGGCCACTAAAAAAGAATTATCATTAAAGAATGACTTAGCCGTGGGGAAATCCCTGTTGGTGACCAATGCGCTGTTTTCTATTATTGGCGGCGTGATATGGTATTTGCAGTTTTTCTTTTACGCATGGGGCCACGCCAATATCCCTACGCAATATGCCTATATCAGCTGGATGCTGCATATGAGCTGTTATGTATTATGCGGCGGAATTGTCGGATTGATTTTAAAAGAGTGGATCGGTGTGGGTAAAAAACCGGTTCGGGTGTTGGGCATCGGCGGATTGGTGATTATCCTGGCGGCCAATATTGTCGGCATCGGCATGGCGTCGTAGAATAAAACCCTGTCCCGCAAGGGAGCTTTGGCGCCGTTGGCGATCCCTTGCGGGAATAGGCTTGTCTGGTAAAGGCTGCGGCTTTACAGATGAGCGAGGTTTTCGGTCGTGGCGTTTTTTTGAAAGCGTTGGCGATATTCGCGTGGCGCAACCCCCACCGATTGGTTAAATACAACGGAAAAATAGTTACTGTCATCAAAACCACAGCGCGCGGCTACCTCGCCAATGGTCTGCTGACCATGCCTGAGTAAATCCATGGCTTTGCATAATCTCAATTGCCGCAGGTATTGATTTACGCCCATGCCGGTTTGCTGTTTAAACAGCTGTTTCAGGCCACGGGCATTTAATTGATGTTGCCGGCAAAATTCATCTAGACGAAAGGGCTGGTCAATGCTGACGCGCAGCGCCATCAGCAATAAATCCAATTGTTCGGCGTCGGACAGTAGCGGACTATCGGGGGCGTGACGAAACCGCATGAGTAACAGACCGACCTGTAAAAACAGCGCTTCGCTAAGCAGCGCCGACAGAGGGTCGGTCTTTAGGCATTCACGGGACAAAGCGTCCACCTGCTGGCGTAATATCGCCATACCCGGCGTGCCCAATCGCCAGTAACGTTGGCGCTGATGGGTCCCGGTCCCCGGCAATAATCCCTCCCAGTCGGCTCCGAGGGTTAGCCGGTGGCGGTTATAAAGAATATTGTCCAGCTCCAGGTCATTGACCGACTCGTAGCTATGGCGATCGTCGGCGTTAATATAAAAAACATCGCCGCAGGTAATGGTATAGGGGACGTCATTCAGGATATGCAGCCCGTTGCCGCGCCAGACGATGACCAGTTCGTTAAAGTCATGGCTATGGGTAGGGAATTCTGGCTGAGGATGTCGGTCCGCCACCGTGATAGCGTGCTTATCCGACAAAAAATAATCGGTAGTCGCCAGTTTTAGGTGAGACACAATTAAGCTCCTCCATATCGTTATCAGGTAGAGGATATTGGCATGAGGCCGGTAGAAAAAAATTGAAACCGGCAGCAGTTGTCATCATTGGATGTTTGAGCGGCGGTTATCGCTCCCCCTTGCGGATGGTTTTGGGGGAATGAGAGAACTCGCGGCGAAATTGGGTTGAAAAATGGTTGCTGTCGCTAAAACCACAGGCGTGGGCAATTTCAGTGATGGTTTTATCACTTTGCTGCAATCGCTTACGGGCTTCCAGTAAGCGCAGTCGGTTAAGATAACGCTGCGGCGTCATGCCGGTCCGCTGTTTTAACTGGCGGTGCAGCGTGCGCAGCGGTAGTGAAAATTGCTCGGCCAGCACCAGCCAATCAACATCATTGCAAAAGTTGTGTTGCAGCCAATTCAACAATCCCTGCAGACGCTCCTCGCCGGAACCTTCGCCCTGGGTTTGAAAACAGCTGTGGCGCAGCATAATTAACAGCTGCAAAAATTGTCCTTCGCTGGCGGCAATCCCCTCAGGCGAGTTATCCGTCGTTAGCTCGGTAAGCGTTTGGATAAAACGCTTAGCCTGCTGCATGCCTGCATGGTTTATCTGCCAATTGACCTGGCTGTCTACAGCGTCCTGTGAGGGTAAAAAACGACTGATATCCGCCAGATAATGAAATTTACCCGGCGCACGGTAAAGGATATTGATCAAATTAAGATCGTCAACATTTTCAAATAAATGATGGTCGTCGGCCCGGATAAAACATACCGAGCCGCTGCCGAGTACATAGGGCTGGTCGTTAAGCACATGAATGCCAGACCCTTTTTCAACCAGTAAAATTTCCCAGAAGTCGTGGTAATGCTCCGGGAATGCCATCTGCGGCAAGCGGGGTTCGATGGTTACCGTGGCATCGTCTGAACTAAAAAAGTTCTCGGCATACAATCGGGTCATATTTCTCTCCTCACTATTTTACGGGGTTTCATAATAAGTCGCTGAGGGAGAAATAAACCTTGAATAAATGACCGCCGGCATGACGATTGCGGCGGTTTTTTTAAGATTAGCCTAGTAATAATCAAATTTGAGGTGTTGATCACAGGCCTGTTTAACTATTCCCACCAAGGCCGATGGGTATATTCCGCATGAATTTGTGATCCGTTTCACGTTCACCTTGACGATTCTGCCACCGCGATTGAACCCATGGCATTCACCGGAAGGTAGGGGAAAGAATAACTTCTTACACTGCGGGCATAGGATAAAAGGGGACTTTTTATTATGGCTATCTTCACTATTTACGCCATCAATCAGCATCCTTACCTACAGGTTCCCGGTTGTTATTTTTTGACTTATTGGCAACGTTTTGTGGCGCTCTGCCATCATCAAGAGGAATTGTTATCATGAGCTTATCCGTTGAACAAGCTTGGCAACTGGCCAAACAAAGGTTTGCCGATATCGATGTCAACGTCGATGGCGCCCTTGAATTACTCGATACCCTCCCGGTCTCCATGCATTGTTGGCAGGGCGATGACGTCACCGGCTTCGAAAACACCGGCGGGGCGCTGACCGGCGGCATCCAGGCTACCGGTAACTATCTCGGTAAGGCACGTAACGCCGAAGAACTACGCACGGATTTGGAACTGGCGTTTAGCCTGATCCCCGGCCCGAAACGGCTAAACCTCCACGCCATCTATCTCGAAGCCGAAGGTAAGGTCGAACGTAACAAAATTGAGCCCAAACATTTTGCCCGCTGGGTAAGCTGGGCGCGCGAACAGGGATTGGGGCTGGATTTTAACCCTACCTGTTTTTCCCACCCGCTCAGCGCGGATGGTTTCACCTTGTCCCACGCAAATGAGGGCATTCGCCAGTTCTGGATTGAGCATTGCCAGGCCAGTCGCCGCATTTCAGCCTATTTTGGCCGCGAATTGGGCACCCCGTCGGTCATGAATATCTGGATTCCGGACGGCATGAAAGATCTGACCATCGATCGTCTGGCACCGCGCCAACGGTTGCTGTCGGCCCTGGACGCCATCATGGAGGAAAAACTCGACGCCAAATACCATATCGACGCCGTGGAAAGCAAACTTTTCGGCATTGGCGCGGAAAGCTATACCGTCGGTTCGAGCGAATTCTATCTGGGTTATGCCGCCAGCCGGGGTACCGCGCTGTGTCTGGACGCCGGTCATTTCCATCCAACCGAAGTGATCTCCGATAAGATTTCCGCCGCGATCTTGTTTGTACCGCGTCTGCTGCTGCATGTCAGCCGTCCGGTACGTTGGGACAGCGATCATGTGGTGCTGTTGGATGATGAAACGCAGGCCATCGCCAACGAAATCGTACGTCAGAAATTGTTTAACCGCGTGCATATCGGACTGGATTTCTTCGATGCCTCCATCAACCGTATCGCCGCCTGGGTGATCGGCACGCGCAATATGAAAAAAGCGCTGCTACGGGCGTTGCTGGAACCTACCGAAAAGCTACGCCTGCTGGAACTGCAGGGTGACTACACGGCCCGGCTGGCCTTGCTGGAAGAACAAAAGTCGCTGCCCTGGCAGGCGGTGTGGGATAAATATTGCCAGTCGCACAATGCGCCGGTGGGCAGTGATTGGCTGCGACCGGTACGTGAATATGAAAGCACCATTTTAAGCGCGCGCTAAGGATAACCGATAATGCAAACGATACAGAGTTCCTGGTTTGTGCAGGGAATGGTAAAAGCCACCACCGATATGTGGCTCAAAGGCTGGGATGAACGTAATGGCGGCAACGTTAGCCTGCGGCTGACTCCCGAAGACGTGGCGCCTTATCGCGGGGAGCTAAGCCCCCGGCCGCGCATAGAACCGTTAACCGATCCGGTGCCGGAGTTGGCCGATACGTTTTTCCTGGTTACCGGTTCGGGTAAGTTTTTCCGCAACGTGCAGCTTTCGCCTTCGGATAACCTGGTATTGCTGCAGGTCAACCATGCCGGGGATGCCTACAGCATTTTATGGGGACTCACCGCCGGCGGCCTGCCGACCTCGGAACTGGCCTCGCACTTCCAGTCCCATGTGGTACGCAAGCAGATTACCCAAGATGCCAACCGGGTGATTATGCATTGCCATGCCACGAATTTGATTGCGTTGAGTTATGTCTTGGAGCTCGACAGCGCACGCTTTACCCGTGAGCTGTGGGAAGGCAGTACCGAGTGTTTGGTGGTTTTCCCTGATGGGGTGGGTATTGTTCCCTGGATGGTTCCCGGCACCGACGGTATCGGCGCCGCCACCGCGGAGCAAATGCGCGCGCATCCGCTGGTGCTATGGCCGTTCCACGGCATCTTCGCCAGCGGTCCGACCCTTGACGATGCTTTTGGACTGATCGATACGGCGGAAAAGTCGGCGGAAATTATGGTTAAGGTACGCTCGATGGGCGGGAAAAAACAGACCATTAGCCGTGATGAGCTTATCGCGCTGGGACGTCGTTTTGGCGTGGCGCCGATGGCGGCGGCATTGGACGTAGAATAACGATCGCTACGTTGCCACCTTTGCCGTCATAAACTACGGAGCAGGCATTATGATTAGAAAAGCCTTTGTTATGCAGGTCAATCCAGACGCCCATGACGAGTATCGGCGCCGCCACAATCCCATCTGGCCGGAGCTGGAGCAAACGCTGAAAAGCCATGGCGCCCATCACTACAGCATTTTTCTCGATGAGCAGCGTCATCTGCTGCTGGCGTATGTGGAGATTGAGTCCGAGGAGCGCTGGGACGCGGTGGCTAAAACCGAGGTCTGCCAGCGTTGGTGGCGCCATATGACGGATGTTATGGCGACCAATGCGGATAACAGCCCGGTAAGCACCGAGCTGAGCCGGATCTTCTATCTGGAATGAGGGTGGCGCACGGCCAGGAGCTGTTCAAACCAGCTTTCCAGGATCACCACGGCGGAGCCGGCGTCGATCCGGCCTTTGTTTAACGCGCGGTAACCACCGCGCTCGAACAGGCCGGCTCGCGCTTCGACGGTGCTGAGACGTTCATCGTGCAGCACCACTTCAAAACCGAAACGGCCATGCAAGCGGTTGGCGAATTTACGCGCTCGCAGGGTCAGCGGCTGTTCAGTACCGTCCATATTGAGCGGCAGCCCCACCACTATTACGTCCGGCTGCCACTCCTGCAATAGCTTTTCCACCTGTAGCCAGTCGGGTACGCCCTCCTGGGCTTTGAATGCCGTCAGCGGACGCGCCGTACAGGTAATTTCCTGGCCGATCGCCACGCCGATGCTTTTCGTGCCGAAATCAAATGCCATCATGGTACGGTTAGTCATTACGCATGGCCCGCTTCGTTGGCGATATTATGGATATCGATACCTAATTTTCTGGCGGCATCGCGCCAGCGCGCGGCGATGGGCGTGCTAAACAGGATTTGGCTGTCGGCGGGGGAGGTCAGCCAGGCGTTCTCCAGCAGTTCCTGTTCCAACTGGCCCTTTTCCCATCCGGCATAACCGAGCGCTACCAGCACGTTATGGGGTTGCTGGGGGGTGCCTAGCGTTTCGAGCACATCCTTGGAGGTGGTGATCATGGTATCTTCGGAAATACTGATGCTGGATCCGAATCCTTCGCAGGGCGTATGCAGGATAAACCCACGATCGTCCGCCAGCGGGCCGCCGGCAAATACCGGCTTATCCAGGCGAATGGCGGGATCGCGCTCCGCCGGCATGATCTTGAGTTTGGTCAATACGCTTTCAACGGTAAATTGCTCAACCGGCTTATTGATAACGAGCCCCATGGCCCCGTCATCGTTATGCTCGCAGATGTAAATTACCGCGCGTTTGAATAAGGGATCTTGAATCGAGGGCATGGCAATAAGAAAATGATGCTGTAAATTCATTCTGTTTTTATGGCAAATAGTTTAATAAATAGTCTACATGCAGTATGCGGGTAAACGGACGAGAAGTCACTGGCCGCAAGCAAAATCCGCTCGCAGCCCATGCAAAATCAGCGTTTTTTGTTGGCCAGGCGCCGTTCTATGGCGTCCATCAGCATACCGGTAATGGAGATGGGGAAAGCCGCCTCTATCTCCCGACCGCAGGTGGGGCTGGTGACATTAATTTCCGTGAGCTTGTCGCCGATAATATCCAGTCCAACAAAAATCAGTCCTTTTTCCTTTAGCACCGGACCGACGTCACGGGCGATTTTCCAGTCGCTTTCGGTCAGCGGCCGCGCCTCGCCCCGACCACCCGCGGCCAGGTTGCCGCGCGTCTCACCGCTTTTCGGGATCCTAGCCAGGCAATAGGGGACCGGCTCGCCGTCCACCACCAGCACCCGTTTGTCGCCATCCTTGATCGCCGGCAGGAAATTTTGCGCCATGCAGAAATGTTGGCCATACCCGGTCAGGGTTTCGATGATCACCGACAGATTGGGATCCTCTTTTTTTACCCGGAATATCGAGGTGCCGCCCATGCCGTCCAGCGGTTTAAGAATAATATCCCCGTGTTCCCGCCAAAACGCCCGGATATGATCGTCGCGCCGGCTGACCAGCGTATCGGGCGTATGCTGCGCAAACCAGGCGGTGAACAGTTTTTCATTGCAGTCGCGCAGGCTGCGCGGCTTGTTGACGATAAGGGCGCCCTTATCCTCCGCACGTTCCAGGATATAGGTGGCGTAGATAAATTCGGTATCGAACGGCGGATCTTTGCGCATCAGGATCACGTCAAGATCGCCCAGCTCAATATCCTGCTCGCCATGGAAGCTATACCACTCGTCATAATCCTGCTTAACCGCGAGTAGGCGGGTGGAGGCGCGCGCCTCGCCGCCGCGCAGATAGAGCGAACTCATCTCCATGTAATGGATCTGCCAGCCGCGGCGCTGTGCTTCGAGCAGCATGGCAAAACTGGTATCTTTTTTGATATTGATGGTGGAAATGGGATCCATCACAATGCCGAGCTTTAACATTTTTTCTCCTTTAGCCCAGATCGCCAAAACGCACCTGTAGGGCGGTTATCGCGGTAAGTGCCGTGGTTTCTGTACGTAAAACACGTGGCCCCAGCTGGATTTCGGTAAATCCATGGCGGGTGGTCATGGCAATTTCTTCATCGGACAGGCCGCCCTCGGGACCTATCAGCAGCCGGACGTTGTCTACCGGCAGCGGTAGGGTGTTGATACTATGCCGGGCGCGCGGGTGCAGGTTCAGCTTGAGCCCGTCATCAAGTTCGGCGCACCAGTCCTCAAGGGTCATGGCGTCGCGAACCAGCGGCAGGCTGTTGCGGCCGCATTGCTCGCAGGCGCCAATGGCGATTTTTCGCCATTGCTGGATTTTTTTGTCCAATCGTTCACCATCCAGCTTGATGCCGCAGCGCTCGGAAAACAATGGGGTAATCACATTGACGCCCAATTCAATGGATTTCTGGATAGTGAATTCCATTTTTTCGCCGCGGGACATTACCTGGCCCAGATGCAAACGCAGCGGTGATTCCATATCCGCCGGGCGAGAGGCCAGGATATTGGCCACTAGGCTTTTCTTGCCGGCCACGGCGATTTCCGCCTCGAACAGGTGATTGCTGCCGTCGAATAAATGCAATAACTGACCTTCCGACATGCGTAACACGCGGGTCAGATGATGAGCGGCGTCCTCGCTTAGCTCGACGCTACCCTGTACCGGGAGCGGCCCGGAATGATAAATACGCGGTATTCTCATGCTGGTATCGTTTCAGTCCTGATGGTCAATGGGGCGCGGCGCGGCGGCGGGTTTCAACGGACCGGCGCGCAGAGGGCTGTTTTGGGTATAGTAGGCCAGCTGTTTTACCGCTGGCAAGCTCGTAGAATATACGGATTACTATTTCCCTGCACGGATTCGATGCGCCGGTTGCGCTCGCATTCCCAGACGGTAACCGGATACTGTCGGTCCCAGACGTCAAACAGCTGGGTTTGCTGGGGCGAAAGTCGGAGCTGATAACGATCGCGCATGTAAAAATAGGTGCGGGCAATCGCGCCGCGGGCCCGGGGCGGGGGCTCGGCCAGCTTGTTCTTAAAATCGATTTTCATGGCGCATTGGCCGTATTGACTTTCACCGCCGCGCCATTGGCCGTACTGGAAATTACCGCGATCGCCGTTGACTTCGCCCACCGCCGGCTGCAGATTGTGCAGGTCGGTTTCCATTTGGCGATAATCGGGATCTTTGGCGCAATTTTTCCGCCCGCCGTCCTGCCAGCATTGGTGCTGGTGGCCAAACTCCCACGCCGGCATCACGTGTTCCCATTCGATCCGGCTGGCGCGCTGCGCGCTTTTGCGCACCTGATATCCGCAGGATGCCAAATCCGGCGTGCCCTTTTTCCCTTCCCAGCTGATTTTACAGCCGCAGTAAAAGGAGCCCGGCGCGTCGCGGTTGATGGAAACCGCCGCCGCCTTCGCCTGGCTGAAATTATTGATGCCCTGCGCCGTGGCGGCGGCGGGCAGGAGCACAAGGGAAACATAAAGAAAAAAATAAAAGGTGCGTAACATCATCGATTTTGACTTTGAATGAAAACACGCAGGGTAACCAATCACGGCGCCGCAGGCAAATCGACGTGCATAACATCGTTGTTCCTGTGGATAATGTCGCGCAAGAGGAGGGGAACAACCGGAGGACGGCGGCGCGCTCCGGTAAGGACGGATGAGTCAGGCCCGCCGCTATTGCGCGAAACGCAATACATCGCCGCAAAGGCGGCAGCGGTACTGCGCCTCGCCGCGCAAAATCCGGTTATGACGTCGCACCGTTAATTGATGACTTTGACAGCCGCAAAGGTAGTGTAAAGTGTTGGAGCGCACCGTCGCCAGATCAAATTCATGAGTGCGCCGGGGTTCGGTATGCAGCACGCTGTCCATCATCCAGCGCCACTCTTTACCGTGGGGGGCTACCCGGCCAAACTGGCGGTAAACCAGCAAATGCGCTAACTCGTGTGGAATCACTTCCTCAATAAAGCTGGCCTCGTTAGCCAGCAGCAATACCGGGTTTAAGCGAATTTCCCATTGTTCCAGCCAGGCGGTGCCGGCGATGGTCCCGCGCTGCCGGTAAGAGAGTGCAGGTTCGGGAAAGCTACATGAGAAGTAAGCGTCGGCCTGCTGTAGTTTGGCGCGCAAACACTGCATAACGGCCTGGTGCAGGGCAATAGGAATACGAATCGGTTTCATACCGGCAAGATTAACCGGCGCCGTCGGGGGATGCAAGTTGCGGCAGTAAGGCGGATAGCTATCTTTATCTTTCATGCCGCGGGTGGGCGAACTGCGTGCGAACGCCGGTCGCTTACGTGAGTAAGCGCCGGCATGCTCTCGCGAGCCTTCGTCGATGGATTTACGGCGTCTGTACGATCTTGCTTATCATGCCCGCAAGCACGCCGTTGTCATCAAACTCAGACCTATGGTTAGTCTTTATCGCCGATGTCGCGCAGGCGCTTACCGGTCATCAGGTTGCGTTCAATATGTTCGAGCGAGATATTCTTGGTTTCCGGGATCAGCCAGAGCGTCAGCACGATAAACAAGACGTTCAACGCGCCATAAACCCAGAACGTATTGGCGTTACCCAGCTTATCCAGCATGGTCAAGAACGTGGCGCCGACGATCATATTGGCAATCCAGTTGGTGGCCGTCGAGACGGTGATACCAAAATCACGGCCTTTCAATGGCTGAATTTCGGAACACAGTACCCAGATTAACGGACCGGCGCTCATGGCAAAACCGACGATAAACATCATCAACATAATGATGGCGAAGTATTTCATAAAGTCGGTTTCAACGCCCAAGTGCAGCAAGGTACCCAACACGCCCATCCCCACCGCCATGACCAGGAAGCCCAGCTTCAAGGTCGGCTTACGGCCCCAACGGTCAACCAGGCCGATAGCGATAAAGGTGGCCAATACGTTAACCAGGCCGACAATCACCGTGCCCCACATTTGATCGGAGGTGCTTGAAAAACCGGCGATGCCGAAAATTTTCGGCGCATAGTACATGATCACGTTCATCCCGGTGAACTGCTGCATGACTTGCAACAAGACCCCCAGATAGACCGCGCGGCGGAAATTACCATTACTGGTAAACAGCGCCCAGCCGCTTTGTTTGACCTTGAGGCTTTCGCGAATCTCCTCCAGTTCTTTTTTGGCCTGCTCCGACGTGTCGCGCAGCATATTCAGCACTTTTTGTGCTTCTCTGTAACGTCCTTTGGCCGCCAGCCAGCGCGGGCTGCCGGGCAGGAACAGCACGCCG